>DXDC01000382.1 GCA_019115685.1 Candidatus Agrococcus pullicola | reverse complement strand
TTCCTATCCTGGAGAGTACGTTTGCGCGTCGTACCGTCGTGAGCTTGTCAATCATGACCGAACTATCCTCCTCCAGCCCGGAGAGTTCACTGCTGGCAATCTGAATGCGGAGAAGCGGAGCATCGATACGAGTACTGGTCAATGGCGCAACGGTCACCGAATCGGTGGCACCATATGCATCGTCTTGGACGATGAGGGCAGGCCGGGGTTTAGAAGCGTACGCACCGCCAGCTACGGTCCATAGTTCGCCTCGACTCACTCTTCATCCCATGAGACCGACACTGACTCGATGAACTCTTGGTCATCGGTTCGTGCATCCGATTGCGCGACGAGGTTGGCTTGGCGATGCGCCTCTGCTGCAAAAGCAGGAGTGCGGACATCGGGAACCCAGATCTGAACCTGACGAAATCCGCGCGCTCGCATTCGTCTTCTATATTCGTTCACCCGATCGCGTACTGCCATACGAGTAATGTTACATGTAACGCTGGGTGTTGCAAAGACCTCATCGACTGGTTTGATGCTCTTCTGTGAGCAGGGTATTCTGTGGGCTGCGTCGGCGACGTACGACGGTCAGCATAGGTGCGTGAACTTCACTCCTTCAGTCGGTGGGCATCGAACGCGACGCCGAACTCGAACCCCGCTGAGCGTCCTTGCTCGGCGAGCATCTCGGGTATGAAATCGCGCGGAGCAGGATGCCAGGGCAGGTCAGCAAGATACTGCTCGTGCGCTGCGAGGGACGCGACAGCCAGCTCTACGGCTTTCGGTGACGCTTCGACGCAGTGCGTGGGGCTTCCGCCCGTGAGGAGCATCCAGGTCACGCCCCATGGCTCGAGCCCTGCCTGAGCGAGTTCTGGGAACACCCAGCGGTTGTCGGCATCCCGGATGGCATCGATCGTCGCCAGGCCGGCGGCCCGATGATCGGCGTGATCGAAGCCCCAGGCTACTCGCAGGTCGCCCGTTCCGCTGACGACGGCGTCGGGTCGAAACCTGCGGATCTCACGTGCGATGGCCTTGCGAAGCGGTAGTCCGTACTCCAACATTCCGTCGGGGAAGTCGAGGATCGTCAGATGGTCGACTCCGACGGTTTCGCAGGCGATGCGTTGCTCGGCTGCACGAACAGCCGCGGCCTCCTCCGGAGCGCGTTGCATACCCGCCTCGCCACGAGTCAGCAGGAGATAGCCGACTTCGATTCCGCGCGCCGTCCACGTGGCCGCTGCCGCGGAGGTGCCGTATTCGGCATCATCGGGATGGGCTACGACGACCAGCACCTTCCGGATATCCGTTTCGTCGAGACGTTCCAGTGCAGTCGTGCTCTGTTCCATGCGGCCAACACTAGGCCCGGGCGTGTGAGCACACAACCCTCAACTGTCACGCGAAGATGGGCCGACCCGCTGAGGGTCGGCCCATCGCCGTCAGTTGCCGAAGTACGTTTCGCCCTAGGGCATCAAGACTTCGTCGATCAGGTAGACGGTCGCGTTCGCGGTTTGCACGCCACCGCAGATGACCGTCGCACCGTTCACGGTCAGGTCATCTCCGGAACCCTCGACGGTCAGCGCGCCACCCTGGAGGGTCGTCTGCTCGCCTACGATCGAATCGGGAGCGATCTGGCCCTCCACGACGTGATACGTGAGCACTTCGGTCAGCGTCTCAGTGCCTTCCGGTGTCTGCAACATCTCTACAGTCTCATCGTCGAGTGCTGCGAACGCATCGTCAACCGGCGCGAAGACCGTGAACTCGTCCGCGTTCAGCGTGTCAACGAGGTCGACCTCGGGGTTGAGCTCTCCTGAGACCGCAGAGACGAGCTGCGTGAGCAGCGGATTGTTGGATGCCGCGACCGCTACGGGGTCCTGCGACATTCCTACGATCGAGCCGTCGCCGTCCGGGACTTCTTCGTCGTAGGCCGAGCATCCCATACCGACGAGACCGTCGTACGCGGGGTCCATTTCTTCCTCGGTCTCAACCGGTTCTGATGTGTCAGGTGCATCGGGTGCTGTGTCATCACCGTCATCCATCGACGATGAGCAACCGACGAGTGCCAGGCCCGTAATGCCAACGAGCGCAAGGCCGGTGAAGATCGGATTCTTGCGATTGCGAGTGAGCATTGCGATGCTCCTTCCGTGTCGGGCACCCGACTGCCTGCCGGGTGTTACTGAGTCATTCGGCGCCATCGACGAGACGGATTGGATGACTTTTCAGCAATCCGTTTTTCGCTTCGCAACGAATCGAGATCAACACCGGGAGATCACCCGGTAAGGCTCGAGGAGGAACAGTGCTCGTCATCATCGGATTGCTCGGTGGGTTCATCACCGGCATCTCGCCCTGCATCATCCCTGTGCTGCCGGTCATTCTGTTCTCCGGCGGGATGCAATCGGCACGGGTCGGTGTGGGGGACGGGAAGCAGGATGCCACTGTATCGCCCGATACTTCCTCTGCCGGTAGCATCGCGACCAAGCAGCGGGCCGCTCAGCAGACGGACGCCAGTTCGACGGTGTCGCGATGGCGTCCGTATCTGGTCATCCTCGGCATCGTCACGAGTTTCACGCTCATGACGCTGGCGGGGAGCCTCGTGCTCGGCCTGCTGGGTCTGCCTCAGGATGTCATGCGGTGGGCGGGGATCATCGTGCTGGCCGTGATCGGGATCGGCCTCATCATCCCGAAAGTCCAGCACCTATTGGAGAAGCCATTCGGCTGGCTTCCACAGCGCAACGTGAGCACGAAACGCGGCGGATTCCCGCTCGGTCTTGCTCTCGGTCTCGTGTACGTCCCTTGCGCAGGGCCCGTGCTCGCGGCGATCACCGTTGCTGGGGCCACCGGTCAGATCGGCGCGGACACCATAGTCCTTACCGTTTCTTTCGCAGCCGGAGCTGCTATTCCACTGTTGTTCTTCGCGCTGGCAGGCCGCGGAGTGGCGGAGCGAGTCAAGGCCTTCCGCAAACGGCAGACGATGATCCGCACCATATCGGGCGTGACGATGCTGGCACTTGCCGTCGGTCTGGTGTTCAACGTTCCTGCGATGCTGCAGCGGCTCGTGCCCGACTACACAGCCCAAATTCAAGAGTGGATCACCGGGAGCGAAGAGGTTCGGGATGCTATCCGGCTCGGGGGACTGGTGAACGACGAGAACCGAGACCTGGAGCTCTGCGACCCGCGCGCCACTGAGCTCCAGGAGTGCGGAACAGCGCCGAGCCTGCGCGGTATCGAGTCGTGGTTCAATACGCCGGGCGATCAACCGATAGATCTGGCCGACCTGGAAGGAGAGGTTGTGCTGATCGACTTCTGGGCATACTCCTGCATCAATTGTCAACGATCGGCACCGCACATCAACGCCTGGTACGAGAACTATGCAGAGTACGGCCTGCGAGTGATCGGTGTACACAGCCCCGAATACGCGTTCGAGAAAGAACGCCGAAACGTGATCTCGGGTGCTGAAGACCTCGGGATTCAGTACCCCGTCGCGATCGACAACAGCCTCTCGACCTGGACGAACTATCGCAATCAGTTCTGGCCCGCAAGGTATCTCATAGACGCGGACGGAATAGTGCGAAATATTCACTTTGGGGAGGGTAACTATGCCGAGGGCGAGCAGATGATTCGAGAGTTGCTAATTGCCGCCAATCCCGAAGCGCAGCTGCCACCGGCCACGGATCTGGCTGACACGACCCCCGACAATGCCGACATCACACCCGAGTCGTACCTAGGCACGACAATGCAGGAGAACTTTGGCGGGGGAGAGGCGTACTCGACGCTCACGGAGGACTTCGTGTTCCCGGACGAGCTCCCACAGGACTCCTTCGCTCTGTCAGGTGGCTGGCAGCTCGAGACGCAGTTCATCACACCTCGAGGCTCAGAGGCACGGATCAGGCTTGAGTATCGCGGACAGGAGGTGCGAATGGTGCTTGCAGGGGAGGGCACCGTGATCGCCGAAGTCGATGGCGAAGTCGAGGAACTTGAGATTTCTGGAACTCCCACCTCGTATGAGCTGCTGAACGTCGACGAAAGTCGAACTGGCACGATCGTGATCACGGTTCCCGAGGGTGTCGAAGCCTATTCATTCACGTTCGGGTGAGGGGGCTGCATCCGGCGACTCGATGGGACTCCACGTTCTCGTCTCGCGGAAGTACGCTTCGGGCCCGTGCACGTCGGGGCAGTCGGCGACACAGCAGCCGCAGCGGGGATGCTCAGGGGTCCCAATGTCAGACTCGTTCGTGCAGGTGCAGTCAGGGCAGGCGCAGGGGGTGCCGCGTGCCGGCATGCCGAGCTGTTGCCTCTCCTCGTCGGTCATCTCGCTCGCGAATTGGACCTCAAACCGCACGCCATCGATCTCGATAAAGCGCTCTTCGGCATTTTGCATAACGGGCCAGCCTATCGAATCACTCGCGCAATTGCTATGCGCATGAGCTTGCCGAGCCGCTCGCTGCGGAACGCATCCTGGCCGACTTCCGGACGCTTCACGCCCGTCGGTCCCAGCCCGCCGACCCGGACGTGTTCCTCCGCTCACTTCAGCTGTTCAAAACTTAGCGGGTGACGAAGGGAGCATCGAGCAGCGGGGAAGTGACGCCTGCAAGGCAGTCAAGGCCGCATTGCTTAAGCTGACATAATGTGCATTATCGGCGAAAGTGACAGCATGGGAGTACCAGAGTGAGTGTGCACGACGCGCACTCCCTGTGCCTCGGCCGGTTGTGGCTGAGTGTCCGGAGGTATCGCAAAACACTCGCTCATTGGGCCGTGCTTGGCGTGAAGCTCTGACACTGAATGCGCGAATGCTGGCGAGGTCACTCGGCCTTCGTTTGCTTGGCCGTGCCTGTACGTGATCGCGGCAGTTCTGTCGGGTGCCAGCGCTTTTGCGGCCCGGTTCCACTCTTCTTGCGCTCTCTCGCGCTCCTTGGAGAGCAAGCTGACATAACGCATGTCTTCGCTTTCTGTGCCTGAAGCGTGGCCGAGTTGTTTCCCGCAGCCGTGATCGCATGGATCCGCCGGGCGTCAGCCGTGAACCCAGTCGAACGAACGGGCGCGACTTCGTATGTCTGGGCCGTCGGGGTAACGCAATTGATCGCTGCGATCACAATAATGAACGCAGAGTAACAATATGTTACCGCGAGTGCAAGGTCGGCTCGCGACAACCATTCACATCACGGTGCGGTTAGTCGCCCGC
>DXDC01000381.1 GCA_019115685.1 Candidatus Agrococcus pullicola | reverse complement strand
AAACTGCTGTGGCGGACTAGAGGGGAGCACAACGGTGTGCCTCCGCACGCCAAGGCACCGGGAGGCAGCCATCCCTCGCCCACGCGCGCAACTCGCACCATGGGGTTGCGCCTCGCTGTCGCAGCGATCGCCCGTGTGGGCCTTGCCGTCGTGTACGCCCCGCTGAAGTTGCTGCCGACGCGACGCAAGGTCGTCATGATGAGTCGTGAGCATCCGACCCTCCCCAAGGACTTCGCGGCCATCCGAGAGTCGCTCGAGCGACTGGACCCCGCGGTCGAAGTTGTCACGCTCGTGCGAATGGTGCCGCCGGGATATGTCGCGAAGCTCGGCTACGCGCTGCACATGATCAAGCAGCTTTACCACGTTGCAACGGCTCGAGTGCTGATACTCGACACCTACGCCATCGTCGCCAGCGTGCTGAAGCACAAGGACTCGCTCACGATCATGCAGATCTGGCACGCGCTCGGTGCGTTCAAGAAGTTCGGGCTGAGCATTCTTGGGCAGGCGGAAGGCCGCGACGAGCGCCTCGCGGCGGCGATGCGCATGCATCAGGGCTACGACATCGTGCTCGCGAGCGGTGAGGCGGCGCGGGAACCCTTTGCGGAGGCACTCGGAACATCCCTCGATCGTGTCGTGGTTGCTCCCCTTCCTCGTGTCGACAAGTTGCGGGATCCGGGAGAGTCGCGCCGAATCCGCGATCGCATCTACTCCGAGTATCCGCACCTTCGGGATGCTCGGATCGCCGTGTATGCGCCGACGTTTCACATCGACGGGTCAGTATCCGTCGACGTGGGTGAACTCACGGCCGCGCTCGAAGCACGCGGTATTCATGCCGTTGTGAAGCTGCACCCGCTGATGTCCGCGAATTTCGAGGAAGGCATCGATACCGCGAGCGGATTCTCGACGCAGGAGCTCCTGCACGTCGCCGACCTCTTCATCACCGATTACTCGTCCGTGCTGTTCGAGGCATCGGTGCTCGGTGTTCCCAGCTACTTTCTTGCACCCGACCTGGAAGACTATTTGGCTTCTCGCGATTTCTATCTCGACTATCGCACCGAACTGCCGGGCCCGATCGTGGAGAGCATCCCGGAACTCGTCGATGAGATTGCCCGCGGTAGTTCTTCATCCGAGGAGGTTGCCGAGTTCGCCGCGTCCTGGGTGCGTGCTCCCGGCGATACGCCCCCTGAAGAGGGCGAAACTCCGTGCGCCGATCAGATCGCCAGGCTTGCGCTGGACGCGATCGGGTGAGGCAGAGCAGCGTGCGTCAGTGGCTGCGCAAGAGCCGGATCCTGCGGGCGATGCGGTTCTTGCACTACCTGGTGCCCTATTGGTTACTGCGCCCGTTCGTACGCGTTCGCCCGCGACGATTCCTCTTCCTTTCCGACTCCCACGATGGATACGTCGGCAACATGGCGTTCCTGAAGCGCGCAATCGAGCAGCAGGCCCCGGATGCCGAGATCATCGGCGTCTTCAAGCCCCGGCTCTCGGCGCGGAGGCCCCTCCGAGACGCACTGCGGCTGCCCATGCTCATCGCCAGCAGCGGCGTCATCGTGCTCGACGACTTCTATCCGCTCATCTACTTCTTCCGTATTCGTCCCGATGCTCGCCTCGTGCAACTGTGGCACGCGGCCGGGGCATTCAAGCGCGTAGGGCACAGTCGTGCCGGCCTTCCCGGTGGTCCGACGCGAGGCAGCGAGATTCACCGCAACTACACGGATGCCGTCGTCAGTTCCGAAAGCATCGTCCCCGACTACGCGGAAGCGTTCGGCATCGATCCGCAGCGCGTCAAGCCCTGGGGAATGCCGCGCAGCGACGCGTTCTTCGACGAAGCCGCGGTTGCCGAAACCCGTCATCGGGTGCGCGAGGCTCTCGGCATAGCCGATGGCGACCGTTTCGTACTCTACGCACCCACGTTTCGGGGCCAAGGGCAGCTGACGGCACAGGCGTCACCGGATGCCGACTGGGCCGGAATCAGCCGCACGCTCGGAGCGGGCTGGCGCGTTGGCGTGCGGCAGCATCCCTTCGTCGCGGACAAGGGGTTGCCGCAAGGCGTTATCGACGCGGCTTCGATTCCCGACATGAACGAAGTGTTGATGGCGACTGATGTTCTCGTCACCGACTATTCGTCCGCCGTCTTCGAATTCTCTCTCCTGCGCCGACCGATCGTCTTCTTCGTGCCGGATCTCGAGGAATACGTTGCGGATCGTTCCTTCTATCGCCCGTTCGAGCACTACTGCATCGGCCCCGTCGTTCGAGACGCGGAAGGCCTGGCCGCAGCGATCGCGACGGCAACTGTCGACCCGGCCCGGTCGGCAGCGTTCGATGAGGAGTTCTGCGGAGCACTGGACGGCCACTCCAGCGAACGCATAGCTTCCCGGCTGCTCGGCGGTGCATAAGCGAGACGCTCGGCTTGCGTGGATAGGATGACAGGCGTTATCCACCCCCTCCTCACTCTTTCTTGGAGCAGCCTTTCGATATGACACAGTCGCACCGCAGCGTCGGAGTTCTGCTGGCCGGCGG
>DXDC01000380.1 GCA_019115685.1 Candidatus Agrococcus pullicola | reverse complement strand
CCCCGGGCCTTCTTATCGCGCTGCATCGTGGCCCGCAGCGTCTTCCAGCGATTCGCCGGATAACGAAGCGGCAGGTCCAGGCTCGCAAGAATACGTCGATGCCTGCTGACGGTTGCATCATCCAGGCGCCCCGCGAGTCGACCCAGTTCAGCGGCAAAGACCATCCCGATCGAAATCGCCGCTCCGTGGCGCCACTGGTAGCGCTCAGCGTGCTCAATCGCGTGCCCCAACGTGTGGCCGTAATTCAAGAACTCGCGGCGGCCCAGTTCGTGAGTGTCATCCGCGACGATTTCCGCTTTGACTCGTATCGCTCGAGAGACCGCTTCGTGAAACTCGGGCGTGCTGGTGTTCGTCGTTGCCTCCAGGTCGGCCTCGAGCAGTGCAAGAATACGCTCGTCCGCGATGAATCCGCACTTGACCACCTCCGCGAACCCGGTCAGGATCTCCTTGCGGTCAAGCGTGTCGGTCAGGGCAAGATCGGCGATCACCAGTGATGGTTGATGGAAGGCGCCGACGAGATTCTTGCCGAGTTCCGTGTTGATGCCGGTCTTACCGCCGACTGCCGCGTCGACCATGCCTAGCACCGTTGTCGGTACCTGAATCACATTCACGCCCCGAAGCCAGGTCGCAGCGACGAAGCCAGCCAGATCCGTTGCGGCTCCCCCGCCGAGCCCGATGACGACGTCGGTTCTCGTGAAATCCGCCTGCCCCATGATCTGCCAGAGAAACTGAGCTACCTCGATGCGTTTGGCATCCTCGGCGTCCGGCACTTCGGCGAGAAAGAGCTGCGTCCCGCTGACTTCGATATCGCGCTTCAGCTCGTCGGCCACGGTCGAGAGCGACGGCTGATGCACGACGAGCACCTTATCCACTCCCGTCAACGCGTTACGCAGCTGATCGAGCAGTACTTCACGACCGATGACGACGTCGTACTCTTCTGCCGTCTCCACACGGATTGTCGTTACTTCAGACACTGATTACTCCCCGCTCCTTCGTCTTTCCGGACCCTGGGTGTTCATGCTCGAGCACCCATGCTGCAATCTCTTCTGCGACACGCCGCATCGGGCGGTGCGACGTATCGGCGACGGCATCCGCCAGCTGCCGATACAGTGGCTCGCGTTCGGCGGTTATCCTTCTCCAGGCCACGATGCCTTCTTCGGCAAGCAGCGGCCGTTTGTTGTTGTCGATTCGGCGCTCGACTGCGGATTCGGAAACAGTGATCAGAACAACGGTCGCATCCGCGATTCGGGCCCTCGTCCCCTCGTGCAGAACTGCGCCGCCACCGAGCGAGACGACCGTGCCCGGTCGCAGCGCCTCCGCGATGACGCTCGCTTCGAGTTCCCTGAACCCGCGCTCACCCTGTGCAGCGAATATCTCCGGTATCGGCCCGTTGTGGCGCACGATGACCTTGTCGGTATCGATGAACTCACGAGCGAGCACCTTTGCCAGCATCCTTCCCACCGAACTCTTGCCGGCGGCCATCGGCCCTATCAGCACCACCGGCCGAGGCGCCTGCGCGGACATCAGGACTCGTTCTTCGTCAGCACGCTCTCGTCGATCGCGCTGAGGTACGCTGCCATGTTCCTGCGGGTTTCACCGACACTGTCGCCGCCAAACTTCTCCAACACCGCATCGGCGAGGACGAGTGCCGCCATCGCCTCCGCGACGACTCCGGAGGCCGGAACGGCAGTGATATCGCTCCTTTGATGGTGCGCCTTGGAAGCTTCGCCCGTCGCGACATCGATCGTGCGCAACGCGTGCGGCACCGTCGAAATCGGCTTCATCGCAGCGCGAACGCGCAGCACCTGACCGTTTGTCATACCCCCTTCGATACCGCCGGCACGGTTGGAGACGCGTTGGAGACCATCGGCTCCCGGCACGATCTCGTCGTGAGCGGCGCTGCCCCTCCTCGCCGCGGTCGCGAAGCCGTCGCCCACTTCGACTCCCTTGATCGCCTGGACACTCATCAACGCGCCAGCGAGTCGGGCGTCCAGTCGTCGGTCCCAGTGCACGTAACTGCCGAGCCCGGGAGGCAGACCGTAGGCCAGCACTTCGACAACGCCGCCCAGGGTGTCGCCGTCCTTGCGTGCGGCCTCGACTTCCTCGAGCATCGCGGCGCTCGATTCGGGATGGAATGACCTGACGGGATCAGCATCGAGAGCGGCAACGTCATCCGGTCTCGGCAACGGTGCATCATCGGGAGTCCCCGCCGTTCCCATCGACAGCGTGTGCGACAGCAGACGTATGCCGAGCTGATCCAGGAACGCTCTCGCGACCGCGCCCAGCGCTACTCGCGCTGCGGTCTCGCGAGCGGAAGCACGTTCGAGGACGGGTCGGGCATGCTCGAAGCCGTACTTCTGCATGCCGGTGAGGTCCGCGTGCCCTGGGCGCGGGCGCGTCAGCTTGGCGGCTCGAGCGCCGGTCGGCTCGTGCTCGAGCGGCGCCGCGCTCATGACCTCCATCCACTTCGGCCACTCGGTGTTACCGACACGGATCGCGATGGGAGAACCTATTGTTTCACCGTGCACGATGCCGGTGGAAAGCGTCAGCGCGTCCTGTTCGAACTTCATGCGCGCGCCCCGGCCGGCGCCGAGCTTGCGACGCTCCAGATCGTCCTGAATCTGCTCGACGGTGATCGGCACGCCCGCTGGCATGCCCTCGATAGTCGCGATGAGTTCGGGGCCGTGCGATTCCCCGGCCGTGATCCAACGAAGCATAGGATCCATCATCCCATGCCCGACAGCTACTCGACGCCGACCGCGGAGCGCATCGCTCGCCACACGACGCCTTCATTGGGCAGCGCGCGTTCCGGATCACCCCCGACAAAAATGCGAACCTGCGCGAGCGCTTGAGCCGCCAGCATTTCGAGACCGCTGATGACGCGGTCCTCGTGGTCGAGCTCGTAGCGCGAGTATCCCCGTGCGTAGTCCGCGTCCAGGATGGCGGCCGGGTCACTGATCTGCGGGATAACGCGAGCGCCGGCGGGCAGCGTCGACACGACGGCGTCAACGCCGCCGATGGGGGTGTCCAGGTTGCCCGGACGCAGTGCGACGCCCAGCTCGTGCGCCAGGCGCGTCATAGGTTCGAGCTTTTCCAGGTTCCTCGCGCGCACTTCCACGCCGGTTGCGCCCATCCTGTGCAAGGCGACGAGAGCGCTCATCGCCGTGGCTCCCCCGCCGACGATCCCAGCGGTGCGCGACTCAGTGAGCCCGACCAACCTGAATGCCGCAACGATGCCGGTAACGTCCGTGTTGAACGCCCGCCGCGACTGCACGAGGACGGTATTGGCAGCTCCCGTGAGTCTCGCGTTCTCATCGAGTTCTCGCGCCCACGCACGTGCCTGCTCCTTCAACGGCGCCGTGACCGAAACCCCGCGCCACTGACCGCGCAGCCCGGACATGAATCGCTCGAACGACTCTGTCGTGACTTCGTGCGGCTCATAGCTCCAGCGCAGCCCCAGCGCGCGATACGCGGCGTGATGCATGACCGGCGATTTAGAGTGATCGATGGGGCTCCCGATGACTCCGAGCTTCACTGCACCCTGTCCTTCACTGTGCGTTGTCATTCACTGTGCGTTGTCATCCACGGCTGTCTACGATCCCCACTCGGGGTTCTCGCGCAGCCACTGCTGGAAGAGTCCAACGTTCTCGAGGTGCTCATCGTACGTCTCGGCGAACAGAGTCTCACCGGTTTCCGGATTCACCGTCACGAAGAAGAGCCAGGGCCCGTCGGCAGGGTTCAACGCAGCGTTGATCGCATCGTCGCCGGGCGCACCGATCGGGCCGGGCGGCAAACCCTCATGAACGTAGGTGTTGTACGGGTTGTCTGCGTCCTCACGCTCCTCCGGCGTCGTCGTGACCACGTGCAAATGTCCCGTGCCGTAGGCAACCGTCGCGTCGGACTGCAGCAGCATGCCCTGGTCGATGCGATTGAAGAAGACGCGGCTCATACGGGTGAAGTCGTCGTGGCTTCGACCCTCCCGCTGCACTAGCGCAGCCATGGTCAGCACCTCGTGCCGCTCGTCCTCGGCCACGCCGTGCTGATCGAGAGACTCCACCATGCGGTCGACCATGACCTGCAGGATGCTCTCCGGCGTCGAATCGGGGCTGAACTCGTACGTTGCCGGGAACAGCCACCCCTCGAGAGTCGTGGAGTCTTCCGAGACCCCGTCGTACGCGCCGGGGTCTTCCGCTGCTGCTGCGTATTCCTCTGCGCTGAAGCCGGTGTGCTCAGCAAGCCGCTCGAAGAGCTGCGTAATCACGAATCCCTCCGGGATCGTGACCGTCCAGATCTGCAGGGACGCCGGATCGGTGAGCACGTCGAGCGCCGCTTGCGCACTCATCTGCGTCCGCAACTCGAACGTACCGGGCTGGAGAATGATCGAGTCGTCCTCCACGACGATCTCAATCAGCGCCTCCGGCGAGGCGATGACATCGTCCTCGGCCAGAATATTCGCCGCTTCCGTCCAGTTCGCCCCATCCGGAATCGTGACGGAGACGGGATCCACTCCGTTGCCCTCATAGTCTTCCGGGCCGGCGTTCCAGCTGCTCAGGAAACGCTCGATGCCGAGTGCCCCGCCGATGACCAGCACGAGGATGACGCCCAGCGTGATGAACAGCGGTGCGAGACCGCGCTTCTTCGTCTCGACGTACGTCGATCGCTTCAGCTCATCCCTGGCCATCAGTTCTCCTCGCCCGGCGGGCACCCTACGACGCTACCGGCAGGGATACCCGATGCGCGTTCCGCATCCAGCGCGTGCTGCAAGATCACAACCGCGGCAGCCTGATCGATGACGGAACGCTGACGTTTCGCTTTCCGCCCCGATGCCCGCATACCGGCCTGAGCGCTCACGGTGCTCATCCGCTCGTCAACGAGTCGCACCGGTGTCGTCCCCCGCGCGAGCAGGCTCGCAAAGTCGCGGGCATCCTGCGTGCTCGCCGTGTCGGCGCCGCTGAGCGAAAGCGGTAGACCGACCACGATTTCCACCGCCGCGTATTCGTCAGCAAGCGCATGAACGCGCTCCAGTGCCTTCGGCGTGTCGTTACCCCGCTGCACGGTTTCTACAGGCATGGCCAGCGCGCCCGCGTCGTCCGAAGCTGCGATCCCGACGCGGGCTCTGCCCACGTCGACACCCAACCGGACTCCCTGTCTCACGCGCGAATACCGTCCCGGACGGCGTCGAGCGCAGCGGGAATCTTGTTCGTATCGCTGCCACCGCCCTGCGCCATGTCCGGTTTGCCACCGCCACCGCCACCGAGGATGGTTGCCGCGGTCTTCGCCAGCGGCCCAGCTTTTACGCCGGCGTCACGCGCCCGCTCGTTCGTCCCGACGACGACCATCGGCTTGTCATTGACCTCTCCTGCGAGAGCCACAACCGCCGCATCCGATCCGAACTGCGTCCGCACCTGTGCGACCAGAGAGCGCAAATCGTCAACGGAGTTGACGGAGCCGACACTCGAGGTTGCCAGCAGAACGTCACCCACGCGCGTGGCACCACCGGCGATCTCCGGCACACGCTTCGCGAGCGATGCCGCCTCGTACTCCTGGATGCGCCGTTGCGCCTTTTTGAGATCGGCCGCGAGCTCCTGAATGCGAGGCACGAGCTGCTCCCGCGGGGTCTTCAGGTTGGTGGTGAGTTCGTTCACGAGCGCCCGCTCGGCTGCGAGCTGCCGGAACGCATCCGTGCCGACCAGCGCCTCAACACGTCGAGAAGACGCTGAAACGCTCGATTCTCCCGTCACGGAGATAAGACCGATCTTCGCCGACGAGGAAACGTGCGTGCCCGCGCAGAGCTCGCGCGACCACGGCCCGCC
>DXDC01000379.1 GCA_019115685.1 Candidatus Agrococcus pullicola | reverse complement strand
GCCCAGCGACGAGAATCCGACGGTAAAGCACACGTCCGTGACGCTCCGATCATCGAAGCGCAACAGCGTCATGGCGCGCTCGATGCGGCGCGTCATGAGATACGAGTAGGGCGATTCGCCGTACGCACGCTTGAACTCACGGCTCAGATACCCTGCGGACATGTTGACACCCTCGGCGAGTGCTTGCACATCGAGGGGATGGGCGTACTCGCGATCGATGCGATCGCGAACTTTGCGTAAGCGGGTGAGCGTGCCGAGCCGGTGCTCCTGCGCAGCGCTGTTCACGAGTTTGTGTCCGAATCCGTTCGGTTTGTCCGAAGCCGCAGTACTTCGAGGCGCCATGCCCACAGCATAACGGGGTGCATCGCGATTCTCTTTTCCGTGCGATGCTGACTGGTCTCGCCGAGATGCTGTGACATCGAAATCTCCGTTCAACATCACCGATGATGCCGTCTCGCACCGCCCGAGACATCCCCCTTACGGGTGAGATCGTGTTATCGAAGGGTGAGTTGCGTAGACCCATCCGTCGTGGGGCTGTAATCGCGCACGATTATGACCGCTTCGGTTGCACTTCCGCCGCCGAAGTGGGTATCCGAGAAGTCGACGAGAGCCTCCAGGCTCCCTCCCCCATCATCGTCGTAGTCCCGGAGCCCCATCTCCGGTATCGCGACCCACACTTTCGGGTCACCGCTCGAGCTCGAAGTTTCGAGTACTTCCGTACCCGTTTCCAGGTCCACGATCAGCACGGCGGCTTGATCCGCGGTCCATTCCACGGAGGTTTCATCACCCGGTGAGATCGTTTCCGTGCTCGCACGAAGTTCGAGCACATAATCGGCCGAGCCTCCGCCGTATGTCGTCAGGTCTACCTGATACGTCCCCGCTTCCAGAACGTGCGCAATCGTCGGGTCCAAACCGCTCAACTGATGGTTGAAGGAGAATGCTTCGAACATGGGGAACGCGTCGTCGACGAACTCCGAGACACCTTCGCCCTCGAGCGACATTTGGAGGTCCCCTCCATCCGGCGAGTAAGCGCCGAGCACGACGGCGCTGCGCTCGGACAACTCGAAGTAGACCGTCTCTTCCCCTCCGTCGGAAATGTTGCCGGTGATGGCACCCTCGTTGGCCTCCAGCATGGCCGCGCCTTCAGGAACATCCTCGGCCGTTTCGCCCGCCGGAGGCGGATCTTGAGGGCCGCCCTGTGCCTGCTCCGCGAAGTGCACAAGCGGGAAGCAACCGCTGAGCGCGAAAAGACTCCCTGTCGCAACGGCCATGAGCGTTACACGGCGCCGGATTCTGGTGGTGCTGGACTTCATGATGACTCCCCTCCAATGAGCCACCTATGAACGTAGCAGCCAACGCCGCGATCTGCCTAAGCGCCATCCTCCTTCTCAGCTGCCTCGACGGCCTCCCAAAATTTCGAACGCAGCTCGACGCGCATCCCGTCGCCGAGATAGTAGTCGCCGAGCGCCTCGGAAAGATCCACCAGGAGCGCCCTGTCGAGTTCGCTGGGGATCGTCGGTCGTCGCGTCAGCAGTTCCTGGCGCTGCTCCTCGGTAGCAGATCGGAGCCACGCGTCGTAGGCCTTGCGTACCACCGTCCTGATTGTCGCAGTCGTCTCCTCCGGGTCTCGCTGGATTTCCGGAGCGACGTACGGACTCGAACTGCCGCCCGAGCTGTATGCGAGGGGCATGGGAATCGGGCGAGTGGAGGGGGAACGCCGGGCCAAGTCGCCGGGGGTCGCTTTCGTTACCGCCGACTCGGTTCCGGGCTTGGCTGGATGCGGGACCAACGACGTCACGGCGGCGCTGATGGTGCTGTCGAGCACGCGCGACTCCAGCACCTCGACGCCGTCCGCCGCCCGCACCAGGAACTTGCTCACACCGTGCGCGGCCCCGGTCGGTGTCGGCACCGCGAGTACGACCACCTGAACCCCCTGAGCCTGCGCCTCTTCGACCGCTTCGGTCAAGTCGTCATCGCCGGAGAGGAGGTAGATCGTGTCGACCGAGCCCTTGCGGGAGTGGCTGACCATGTCGAGCCCGATGCGCAGATCGACGCCCTTCTGCTCTCCCTCGACACCGACGCGACCGAGCCGCAGTTTCACCTTGGGAAGAGCAGCGACGCGCTCCTGATCGAGGTCGGGTATTCCGCTCCTGCCCGCGTCGTACCAGTACACCCGCAGGATGGGTAATCCGGAGCGCTGCTCGACGAGTTCGATGAGTTCGGCGACGAGCTTTTCGTAGTTCGCGTTGACGCTGCGCCGAAACGAAGAGCCCGTGAGCCTGGTTGCCGCCGCTGCGAGGAGGTACCCCGCGTCTACGAGTAGCGCCGATTGTGATCGCATGTGCCACCGTCCTCTTCGTTGATTCCTGGGTTTGGTTAATCAACGTAACGCATTGTGGCGTGTGCGGATTCGGCCGGGCGGGCGGATTCGGCCGGGAAGGCGGATTAGATCAGCTCTGCGATGAGCTCGCGGACACGATGCTCGATTTGGTCGCGGATGCCCCGAACCGCGTCAATCGACTGACCGGCGGGGTCATCGAGTACCCAGTCTTCGTAACGCTTCCCCGGATAGATCGGGCAGGTGTCGCCGCAACCCATCGTGATCACGACATCTGCGCCTCGAACAGCGTCCGTTTCGAGAAGCTTCGGCTGTTCCCCGGCAATGTCGATGCCGACCTCGTGCATAGCGGTAACGGCAGCCGAGTTTAGTCGATCCGCAGGCTCCGAGCCGGCCGAACGGACCTCGATTCGGTCACCGGCCAGGTGGCTCAGATAGCCGGCAGCCATCTGAGAGCGCCCGGCGTTGTGAACGCAGACGAAGAGCACGGAGGGGCGTTGGCCTGCTTCATTCATAACGGGCATTTCTTTCGAGTGGGCTCTGGGGTGGTTGGGCTTATGGTGCAGGACCAGGCGGCGAGGCTCACAGTCAAACTACAGGCTTGGTAGCGCGGATGATGGCGGCGTGCATGCCGTCGGTGACCTCGTGGGTGAATTCTACGCTGGCATCGGCAAAGCCCGCCGTGGCAAGCCCGCCACGATATTCGGGTTCGGACAGAGCCCCGGCGATGCAGCCAACGTAGGTGCCGCGCTCTGCGCGCTCAGCCGCGCTCAACCGCTCTTCGGCGACAACGTCGGAGACTCCGATCCGGCCACCCGGTGTGAGAACTCGAAACATCTCGGCAAGCACGGCCGGCTTGTCGGTTGAGAGATTGATCACGCAGTTGGAGATCACCACGTCGACTGTGCCGTCCGCCAGCGGCACATCCTCGATTGTGCCCTTGATGAACTCCACATTGCTCACCGTTGCCTTGGCTGCGTTGGCGCGGGCAAGTTCAAGCATCTCGTCGGTCATGTCCACGCCGTAGGCGAACCCGAGGGGACCGACCCGCTTGGCAGACAGCAGCACATCGATGCCGCCGCCCGAGCCGAGGTCGAGCACCCGCTCGCCCTCGTGGAGGTCGGCCACCGCGGTCGGGTTCCCGCACCCCAGACTCGCTTCAACAGCCTCGAGGGGCAAGTCGGACGCCGTCGCGTCGTCATAGAGCCCGGCACCGAAGCTCCGCGTCGTCGTCGAGCCATCGCAGCACGAGGAAGTCTCACCGCCTCGAGGGGAGTCTTCGACCAACAGATCGGTGTTGCGAATGCCTGCGGTGACAGCGTTGGCGGCCTGGGCATAGCGGGCGCGTACCTGTTCACGCAGCTCGGCGCTCTCAGTCATGGAGTGCTCCGTCCGTGTCGGAATCGGTTATATCGATAATGGTCGATGCATCGACATCTGTCAATATGTATGGCAAGGTGAAGTCATGACGACGCTATTGCCCGCGTTGACCGCAGACGCCTCCCAATGCTGCGCGCCAGTGACTGCGGGCGTGCTGGAGATCGATGACGCCCGCCGCCTGGCAAGAGTGTTCAAGGCACTTGGCGACCCGACCAGGGTGCGACTACTATCGCTGATCGCCGCGCGTTCAGGGGCGGAAGCGTGCGTGTGCGACCTGACCGAACCGGTCGGACTATCGCAGCCGACGGTGTCGCACCACATGAAGCAATTGGTCGACGCAGGGCTCGTCACCCGAGAACAGCGCGGCAAATGGGCCTACTACGCGATCGTCCCCACGGCCTTGGCGATGCTTAGTCGTGCCCTCGACCCGCAATCGCCAGAGGATACAGGCATTTCGTCTGCCTGCTGACCTGCTCTTATTGCGAGGCGCAGTAGTGAAAGCCTCAGCCTGAGCGCTGCCAAAGTGCGACCCCGCGGCACCTAGGCAATGCACGCCTCACAGGGGATTGTTCTGCCGGTTTGTCCACAATCCGGATTTTCGTGGTTGCGGGTGTCAGACGTTGCGGTCAAACTGGATGGGAACTGGTGTACTAAATTGTCTTCCCGGTGAGGTGAATGTGATGCGCGATCTAGTGCAAACCCGGCGCCCTCTTTGAGCTAGATTCGTAGACGTCGGGCGGCTGCCTACCGGGCTTCATGTCGGAGGTGCGCAGCACCTTCAAACTAGAACACAGTTTCCCCTGTTGTCAGACGTTCAGGGCATACTGGCAGGCAAGATCACAACAAGACACGGACACAGAAGCCGATAGTGACCACGAGGAGGTGGCAGCAGTGACCGCAATGGACGAGCCCGTAGAGGCTCAGGAGTCCTCGGGCGTAGCGCGTCCTGCCGGTCGTGCCGCATCGGGTTCACCTGCGCCGGTGCCGGTGCCAGCAATCGACGTCACGGCTTCTCGTGAGGAGACGCTGGCGGGGATTTTGCAGGCGAGCGCGTTATCGCTTGCCGCTGCTCGGGCGGTGATGGAGACGGCATCACGGACAGCGTTTACGTTCTTCGCCGACGCGGATGCGGCCGAGCGGGCG
>DXDC01000378.1 GCA_019115685.1 Candidatus Agrococcus pullicola | reverse complement strand
TGAGGTGCGAAAAACTTCGAAACATGACCATCATGTTTCGAAGTTTTTCGCACCCTGGGTGCATGGATGGGAATCGCCCTAGCCAAAGTGGACGACCACCTGCTACGGTCATGTTCGTGGCATCGATAATCTGCAGCGCGCACGCGGCAGCGCACTAGTACATCATTCGCGACCGTCGCTCCTGACGGCGCGAAGGCTTTCTGAACGCCCGATCTACTATCACGCGCCGTCATCTCCGAGTAATTTCGCGCCTCGGATAGCCGGTCTATTCCTCGTCTCGACAGACATGCACGCGCCGAGGCGCTCCGAACATCGACTCTGGAGCGCACAATGCGTCGTTCACACCACGGCGGCCGACACGAGCTCGGCCAGAACTTTCTCACCCACAAGCCCACCGTCAGCAGAATCGCGACGGTCGTGGCCGGCACGTCCGGATCCATCCTCGAGATCGGCGCAGGGGGCGGTGCCCTGACAGGATCACTCGCTCGGCTCGGGCGTCCGCTGACGGCGATCGATATCGACGAGCATCGCGTCGGCCAGTTGCGGCGTCGACTGCGCGGCGTCGAGATACTGCAGGCTGACGCGATGCGGCACCCGCTGGACGCCAACGTCGTGGTCGGCAACATCCCGTTCCACATCACGACCCCGCTGCTCCGACGACTGCTGCAGCGACGAAACTGGCGCTCGGCGGTCTTGCTGACGCAGTGGGAAGTGGCCAGAAAGCGAGCCGGCGTGGGCGGATCGACCATGATGAGCGCTCAGGCCGCTCCATGGTTCGAGTTCTCGCTCGAGATGCGCGTGCCAGCGTGGGCATTCACCCCGAAACCGAGTGTCGACGGAGGTGTGCTGCGCATCGAACGCCGCGAATCCCCGCTCATCCCGCTGTCGCAGCGAAGAGGCTACGAAGCCTTCGTGAAGACCGTGTTCACGGGGCGAGGCGGTTCGCTTGCGGCCTCGGTGGGCGGGGCCGCACGCGTACCGACGAAGACTGCGAAACGGGCGCTGCGGGATGCCGGAGTACGCGGCGAGGCTCGCCTGCGCGATCTGGCGCCCGAGCACTGGGCAGGCCTGTGGCAGCGGGTGCAGCGTTAGGTGGCGGGGAGGTGCGAAATCGTGACGCGAACCAGCGGACCGGCGATACCGTGCTGTTCGGCTATTCGTGTGACCCGTGACTTGATCAGGCGCGCGAGGCCGGGCGTTCGACTCGTGATCGCGACGGCGACGTTCAACTCGATCGTGCATTCGGCCGCCTCATGACTGATCCTGACGAGCGGACTATCTTCGGCATCCTGCCGGAGGATCGTCAGGCCGGTTTCGACGAGGCCGCCGCGCGGAGGGTACAGTTTCGCAACGCCTTCGATCTCGGTTATCCGGTGTTCGATCTCCTCCGCCAGCATTGCCTTGATCGGTTCGTTCATTGGCGCTCCTCTCCCTTTGCCGCGCGGGTGACGACGTCGCTGACGCGAATGTCGACGGCTTCGAGCTGCAATTCGGTGTGCTGTTCGATACGCGTCGCGACCTCCCGACGCAGTGCCGTGACCAAGTGCTGCATAGAGAGCCCGTAGAGAACACTGACTTCGAGACTGACCCGAATCTCGGCGCCGGGCTCCTCGACGGCGCCAAGGAAACGGCACTTGCCGACGATGACTCCAGGTACGGCC
This sequence comes from Candidatus Agrococcus pullicola, assembly GCA_019115685.1. Lineage (GTDB taxonomy): Bacteria > Actinomycetota > Actinomycetes > Actinomycetales > Microbacteriaceae > Agrococcus > Agrococcus pullicola. The sequence goes on along the minus strand of DXDC01000378.1, from coordinate 1,645 downwards.
TCTTCCGCACCACGGACGAGTCCGCGCACGGCTCCCTCCGTTATGCCGAGGTCAGCGGACGGATCGGGATCACTGATGGGAATCCTGCGCCCGACACGAGACTCAGCGACGATTGATGAGACGACGTCGCGCAGCCAGTGCTCCTCGACGTCCGGTTCGCTGCGAGCTTCCTCTTCGATCGCGGTAGACGTCAGAGTGTGCAGCCGCGCAAGGCCCTCAAGCGCACGCTGACAGGCCGGGGAGTCTTCGATCGAGGGGTTCACGGGGTTGCGCCCGGACTCCAGATAGTCGGTGAGCTCTTCGATGGTGTGACCGTCGAGGTCCTCTTGCAGCACGCGTTCGTGCTCGCCACGGGGGGTGTGGTTGTCGTTCATCGCCACGCCTCCATCCTCACGATGATGAATCTTCTCGCACGCGCCAGCGCTCCACGGACGGTCGAGACACTCGTGCCGAGCTGTTCGGCGATCTCGTCGTAGTGGTAGCCGCCGATTTCGCGAAGCACCCAGCAGTCCCGCTGCAAGGAGGGGAGCCCGTCGAGGGTCTCCCTGAGCGCGGCCATCTGGGCCGTGTTCTCAACGACGCGGTCGGGACTCGTGTCTCCCGACGCTGTCGAATAGAGATCGTCGATGTCTTGACATGGTCGGGATGCTCGAACGCGGCTGATGGCGTTTCTGGTGACGATGCGCATTAGCCACGGTTGAACCTTGCCGGGGTCTTCGAGATCCGGGAGACGCTGCCACGCGGTCACGAAGGATTCTTGAACGATGTCGTCCACTTCCAGCGTGCTGCGGGTGATCAGTCTCGTCGCTGCACGAAGTCGTGGCGTGTGCCTGCGTACGAGTATCGTGAACGCCGCCACGTCTCCGTCGGCGGCCCTTCCGGCAAGAATCCGGTCATCGGCATCCGCTATAGAAATGCGCGGAGTGTCTTCACGCATGTGTGCCTCTCTGAAACTGCAGCGCGACCGGCCCTGCCCTGTTGAACAGCGTAGGGCCGGTCGCTCGAACGGGTTTACCGCTTCGTGGACTTCCTTCCGAAGATCAGTCCATAGACGAGCAGTACCAGCAGCGAACCTCCTATTGCGAGCAGCCAGCTGCGCAGGTCGAAGAATCCTCCGAGGTCGACGCTGAAGAGCAGCCCGCCCAGCCAGCCGCCGATCATCGCGCCGACGACACCGAGCAGCAGAGTGACGATCCAGCCGCCACCCTGTTTGCCCGGCATGATCAACTTCGCGATAGCTCCGGCGATGAGCCCGAGCAGCAGGAAACCGAAAAACCCCATGGGTCGGCTCCATTCCTTCTCAATGTATGGTTACTGGCGCTTTCTGCGCCGGGACTACTTGCCCTTGAAGACATCCTTGACGTCTTCAACGGTCTTCTTGACCTTGCCCTCGGCCTGATCGGCCTTGCCCTCCGCCTTCAAGCGGTCGTTGTCCGTCGCTTTGCCGAAGGTCTCTTTTGCTTTGCCGAGGGTCTCTTTTGCTTTTGCCTCGAACTTGTCTGACTCACCCATGATGGGCTCCTTTCTCTATTCGCTCAACCGTTGAGCGGATGGTATGCCGCGGGTGCGGCAGTCTTTGTTATGTATTGTCTTCATCGAGGGGTGTCATCGTGCTCGCAGGGGCGTCCGCAGGCGATCCCGGAGC
>DXDC01000377.1 GCA_019115685.1 Candidatus Agrococcus pullicola | reverse complement strand
AGGCGAACGAGTCATGGATGTGTACTCGCAGCTCCTGACAGAGCGCATCATCTACCTGGGCACCGCGATCGATGCGGGCGTCGCCAACGCACTGATCGCCCAGATGCTGCACGCGGAGTCCGATAATCCGGACAGGGACATCCAGCTCTACATCAACTGCGACGGCGGCGACCCCAGTGCGATGCTGGCCGTCTACGACACGATGCAGTTCATCCGGCCGCAGGTCGCAACAACGTGTGTCGGTCAGGCAGTCGCGGTCGGAGCAGTGCTGCTGGCCGGCGGGGCAGAGGGAAAGCGCGCAGCGTTGCCGCACGCGCGTGTCGTGCTGCATCAGCCTGCTGCGCAGGGGAGAGGAGCCATTCCCGATCTCATCCTGCAGGCGGACGAAGTCGTGCGGATCCGCTCAGACATCGAAAATGCGCTTTCGAGACACACGGGGCAGACGGTCGAGACGCTGCGGGATGACACGAGCCACGACCGAGTCTTTACCGCGGCGGGAGCCCGCGACTACGGGCTCATTGACCAGGTTCTGCAGAATCGATGAGGGAGAGCAATCATGCAGCGAGTGCGAAATCCGCTCTGCTGGATGATCGGATGCCGGAGTCCGTTCTCGAGATGAGCCATTCCGTGACGGAGAAGGTCAGATCGATGAGCGTCAGCCCAAGCGCGCCCGCGATCGCTGCCAGTATCTCACTCGAAGGTTCTTTGAGGCCGCGCTCGACCTCCGAAAGGTACTGCGGAGACACGCCGGCGCGCCTAGCGACATCAGCCAGTCGTTCGCCGTGCTCGTGACGTTTCCTGCGCAAGAGGTCTCCGACAATCTCTCGCCAAAGCGGTTCGGGGCCCGCAGCTGTCGGCTCAGTGCCGGTAGTGGGTGGGGCCTGACGCTGTTCGTTGCAATTCTGACCGCTTCGTCGGGGCCGTGTGCTCTCGCTCATGGCCCTCATCGTAAGTGCCCATGCGGTCCGAAACCGACGTATTCTGCTGACAGCAGATCGATGGTGCTGCGGAGGGTGATCGTGATCCGGGGCAATTCGGCCCGACCCGAGCCGGTTTCGGGGCGATACGCGGGCCGGTCAGCGTGACCGACTACACTGTGGACGAAACATGACCTACGAGTGACTGGAGATCGCGCATGCGAGAGCGGACGAATGCCGGAGGTCCATGGAGAGCGCGCTCGCGCATCCTGGCAGCGGGAGCAGTCACTGGATTGTTGACGATGGCTGGTATATCCGGCTGCGTATTCCTCCCGGACGTAACGGGAACGCCGGATGTTTCGCCGGAAGGACAGATCAGCTTCGCGTGCGCACTCGCTTCGCACGTCAGTGAGGAACGCGGCGACGTTGCAGAGTGGGGGTCCTTCATCGGTGAGGATGCCAACCCCGGAGTTTCGGAGCTGGCGGCTGCCGCGAGCCTGGTCGGGGCTGTTGCCGGGTACACGTTGCCAGACCATCCCGAACTGTCGGAAAGCGGGACCCTAGTTATCCAAGGCATTGTGAGAGTCGACGAAGCAGCAATCGCAGACGGGCTCGACCAGATGATCTCGGCATGTGACGGAGCCGACACGGGCGGCCAGGCTGATGTCTCTCAAGAAGGACAGGGAGCCTATGCGTGTGCGTTGGCCGAGTATGTAATTGCAGAGCACGGCGAATCCAGCACATGGGGAACCCTGGGTGAAGAACCGGCGTGGCATCTGGCAGGCAGCGTCGGCGCTCTATTCGGCGGTGCAAACGCATACGTTTTGCCCGAGTATGAATCGCAGGCCGAATCCGGGAATAATCTCGTCTCCGGGGTAGGTCGTCTCGATGGGGAAACAATCGACGCCGAACTGGCGGCTGTCGTTGCCGAGTGCGACAGCTGAGCCAATGATGCAGAGAGGTGTAAGGCCGTGGGCAGTATGGAATGGAGCATGGCGGATCGGCAGATTCGCGAGGCCATGGAACGCGGGGAGTTCGACGACCTCTCAGGAGCGGGGAAGCCCCTTAATCTGCAGGGAGCCAACAACCCCAACTGGTGGATCACCAGGAAGATCGAATCGGAGAACCTCGAGGGGATCGCGGAGGTCGGAGCTCCCGGAGTCCTGGCACTGCGCAGAGAGGCGAGCCGGTTTCCCGAGTCACTGCTGGACGAGCGTGACGAGGAGGCGGTCCGGGCCAGACTCGAGGACTACAACGCTCGTGTCAAACGTGATCGTATGCACCCGGATCTCACCCTGCCCATCCCGGTCGTCGCACCCATGATCGACATCGACGATATGGTCGCGCAGTGGCGCGAACGCAAGACCAAGAGCTGAATGAACCCTCTCTGAAACCGGTGGAAGTCAAGTAGAGTTGAAGTATGGACGGCGCGGGCACCTCGGACGACGATCTCGGGGAGGCCAACGCGCTCCTGACAATAGGGGAGCTGAGCGCCCGTTCGGGAGTAGCAGCATCAGCGCTGCGGTACTACGAGGAGCTCGGTCTCGTCGGTTCCGTACGCACAGCAGGGAACCAGCGCCGGTATGCCCGGCACATGCTGCGCCGGGTCTCGCTGATCGCTGTCGCAAAACGGCTGGGAATTCCGCTCTCGGATGTCGAAGAAGCGTTTCGAGAAGTGCCGATGGACCGAAAACCGAGCCACGAGGAATGGCAGAAAGCCTCGCGTGCCTGGAAGAGCAAATTGCAGGAGCGCCGGCGCAGCTTGGAGCGGTTGGAGCATGAACTCACCGGTTGCATCGGCTGCGGCTGCCTGTCGATGAAAGCCTGTGGGCTGCTCAACCCGGGGGACGCTTTGGGCGAGCTTGGTGCGGGCCCAAGACGTCTCGAGTACGACGAGAGCTCGTAAGCGTCGGCGTCGGCGCGGAATAGCCCACGTCCGTCATGGGTTGACTTAAAGACCACTTGAAGTCTTAACGTGGAACTGGCGTCGGCGACCTGCACTGTGCAGGACCGACATCTCCGTGGAAGATACGGACCAACGAACCTGTGAAAGGACACTCCAGCGATGAGCGAATACACACTGCCGGAACTGGGCTATGACTACGGCGCCCTTGAGCCGCACATTTCCGGGCGAATCATGGAACTGCACCACGCGAAGCACCACAACACCTACGTCACGGGCCTGAACACGGCGAAAGAGAAGCTCGCCGAAGCTCGCGAGAACGAGGACTTCAGCACAACGCCAAAGCTGCTCAAAGACCTCCAGTTCAACCTCGGAGGCCACATCAACCACTCGATCTTCTGGAAGAACCTGACGCCGAACGGCCAAGGCCGACCGGAGGGAGAACTAGCAGCGGCGATCGACGAGCACTTCGGCGACTTCGAGAAGTTCCAGGCGCAGTTCACGCAGGCCGCTCTGACGATCCAGGGTTCTGGCTGGGCCATGCTCGCGTTCGAACCCGTGGGAAGCAGCCTGGTCGTCGAGCAGTTCTACGACCAGCAGAACGGTGCGCCGGTTGCGACGGTACCGCTGCTGATGCTCGACATGTGGGAGCACGCCTTCTACCTCGACTACCAGAATGTGAAGCCCGACTACGTCAAGGCTTTCTGGAACATCGTCGACTGGGAGGACGTCACGTCACGTCTCACCTCCGCTCAGTCGTCGCAGCTGCTGCCGTAGTGGGAGCGAAAGCGCGCGAGGAAGTCTACGAGGCGTTCTCGCGCTACGGGAGCGGACTCACGCTCGTGGGCGTCCGTGACGGCGATCACGACAGGTTCTTCATTGCGGCTTCGGTCATGACAGCCTCGGTTGACCCGTTCGCACTGGCGGTCTCGGTCGGTTCCGGCAGAGACGCGCTTCCTCCAATGTTGGCAGGGGCGCCCTGGACACTTTCGGTGCTGTCGACTGGCCATCACGGCCTGGTCGAGGAACTCACGAGGGACACTTCGCGCGAAGAGCGGTTGCTTGCGCTGGGGGCCGCCGGCGCGGAGCCCGCCTCCTCAGGCGGGCTGTGGCTGCCGGATGCACTTGCCGCGTTCACCTGTCGCACGAGCAGCGTCACCCCGGTGAATGATCAAACGCTGATCGTCGGTGAGGTCGTTGAAGCCAGCCTCGGCGCTTCTGCGGCTCCGCTGCTGCGCTGGAATCGAGGTTTCGGAACGACGGCGTCCTTCGCTTCTTAGCGAGCGACACCCAGTTGAGAACCTGGGATCAGGTGCTCGACAGGGTAGCGCCCTGTTGCTGCCGACGCTGCGTGCGCCGCAGATGCTGGATCAGCATGGCGAGTGCGCCCGCTGCAAGGCCCCACGCTGCGTTGAGCAGCAGCATGGGCGCGATCGCGATTGGATTCGCGAGCGGACCCTGGAGTTCGCCGTTCAGGACAGGGGAGAGGATCCCGCTCAGGCCAATCGCGAAGATTGCGTATGCGATTCCGGCCAACAGGAGGGTGAGCAGGGGCGACTCGTTCCGGCTGAAACCGACGATCGATATCCATGCCGCGGATACGAGAACGGTTAGGAAGATGGGAACTGCTGGGCCCAGCTCGATTCCCGCCTGTTCCGTCACGATTCGCGTCAGCGGACGGACAAGAGCCAGGATCGCGAGCCCCACGATAAGGGGCCAGTGCAGCGTGCGTTTATTGTTCATGCTCTCGACAGTAGATAGCTGCCGGGCGCGAGGCATCCGTCCGAGTGCGTGATCGTAATCGTCCGGGCACGAACTGCAGTTACGTCGAGAAGCGACAGACGAGCTGATTTCGGGGGCCTGACCGACGTGAGTGCGCTGCCTAGACTTGACCTGTGACGACACAGCAAGAGGAAGACAGACTGGCGCCGTGGGTCGTTGATACGCTCATCGCCGGTGGCGTGGTGGTTGTTCTCGGCATTGTGATTGCGCTCTCGCAAGCGGACGCGGGGGAGACCCCAAGCCTTCTCGCATACGCATTCGCTGCGGGCTTCGGCGCGGTGCTTCTGGTGCGCAGGCGTTTTCCGCTTACTGTTCTGACCGTCAGTGTGCTCGGCATGTTCCTCTATTACATTTTGGAGTTCCCGGCGATCGGCGTTGCGCTCCCCGTCACGGCAGCGCTCTTCTCCGCCGCAGAAGCGGGGCGGACACGATGGTCCATCGCTGCCGGAGCGTTCGTGTTCGCCGTTTCGCTGTTCTTCAGAATCCGTGATGATCCGCAACCCCTCGGTTACCTTCTAGGTCTCGACTCGGTCGTCAATCTCGGGCTAATCGCGGCCGCGATCGCGCTCGGCTTCGGTATTCGATCCCGTCGAATCAGCGTTCGGCAACAGCGCCAGATCACCCGTCTCACAAGGGAGCAGGTAGAGCGCTCGGCAGAATTGCGCGTACAGAGCGAACGCGAACGGATTTCGCGAGAGCTTCATGACTCGATCGGTCACTCGCTGTCGGTGATCTCACTGCATGCCGGAGCCGGTGGCGAATCCGTGGGCCGAGACGACGAAGCGGTCGCAGCAGCCTTCGAGCGCATCCGAGACCAGAGCACCGCATCCCTCAGCGAACTCCGCTCTTTGGTCCGGCTCTTGCGGGCGGATCGGGATGGCGACGACGGTCGTCACGTTCACACGCTCGAAGACATCGAAACCGTGCTCGAGGAAGGCCGTTCCGCTGGGATCCGTGTGGAGTCCCGCATCGATATCGGCTCGGCAGCGCTCTCGCCAACCGTCGACGTCGCTGCGTATCGCGTCGTGCAGGAGTCGATAACGAACACCATTCGGCACGCGAAGGCTCAAGAGATCAAGGTAGGGATCTCGATCGAACACGACAGTTTGCTGGTATCGGTTGCCGACGACGGAGCCGGCTCCGACCTTGAAGAGCCCAGCGGATACGGCATCGCCGGAATGGCGGAACGAGTGCGTCTGCTTGGCGGCACATTCGAGATGCATACAGCTCCAGGGGAAGGATTCACCGTGAATGCGACCATGCCTGTAAGGCTTACATCATGATCCGAGTTGTCCTTGTCGACGATCAAGAGCTCGTCCGTACAGGGCTCCGTTCGATCGTGGAACGTGACGAAGACCTCGAAGTCGTTGCAGAGGCAGCAGACGGGAGGGCCGGCGTCGATCTCGTTCGCCAACATCGTCCTGACGTCGTGCTCATGGATATCCGGATGCCGCGCCTCGATGGGATCGCGGCCACGGAGATCATCGCGAATGACCCGAAGCTTGAGAACGTCCGCGTGATCGTATTGACGACTTTCGACGAGGATGACAATGTTCTTGCCGCAATTCGCGCGGGCGCCGCAGGCTATCTCCTGAAAGATGTCGCCCCCGGTGATCTTCGTGATGGCATACGCGTCGTTGTGAGCGGGGAGTCCCTGCTGTCTCCGGCAATCACGACGAAGGTACTCGGTCACCTGGGAGCGCGCATCGATAAAACGGTGCGACCGGAAATGCTCGAGGGTCTCACCGACCGGGAACGTGAGGTGCTCGAACGGGTAGCACGAGGCGAATCGAATGCAGAAGTCGGGAAGAGCCTGCATCTGAGCCCCGCAACGGCCCGAACGTATGTCAGCCGGCTTCTCGCAAAGTTGCATGCCAGGGACCGCGCGCAGCTCGTGGTGATCGGTTATGAGTCGGGTCTCATCAGCCCGGGGAAGTAGCGAGAAGATCGCCCGGATGGCCGAACGGGCGCCCCGTCGAGCTCTGCATTGACCAGCCCTGAAAGAAGGGGAGGTCAGTTGTCACGATCTTGCGGAGAAGTTCGATCGGGATGGAAAGCCGTGAACAGTGAATACGGTTCGCCGTCCGGATCGGGGTCGCGCTCCTTGAACTCGTTCGCGAGATCGTGGAGTCGTTGCGCCAGCTCTTCTCGATGCTGTTCATTCAGCCGAAGCCCCAGCCAAGTCGTGTCCAGATCGTCATCTGGCTGCAGATTCGCTACTTGCTGCGTGAAAACCTCGAAGAGGACACGCGATCCACGGGGCAGCGGAGTCTTCCAGGAAAGCCCGGTTGCTCGATACGGAACTTCGCGAGCGCCCTGTGAGCCGGATCGATCGGCCTGTGCTTCGAGAAACCCAGTTCTGACGAGTGTTCGCACGTGATGGAGCATGGTTCCCGGATTCACGCCCAGCAGCTCCGCGAGTTCCTTGTTGGTGCGGGGTTCCTGGCAGAGTCGAAGTACTCGCAGCCGCAGGGGTGAACTCAGAGCGCGCATCCGTTCCTGTTCGATGTCCATGACCTCAGTCTAGTCAGAGTGATTGACAAATCCCAATCAGTGGGGCAGACTGATTGACATGCCTCAATCAGAAGGCGCGGATTCGCCCGACTCGGTCAGTGGCAATGTTCACGCGAGCGGTCGTGGCGCCGAGCTCTCTTCTGCTGGGGAGCACCACGAACATCTCGAAGCGGGTGTGATGTCAACCGGTGCTACGCAGCCGAAGCCTGATGAGGCTGACCGGTTGCGTCAGGGTGAAGCCCCTGAACAGGCGAGTCCGCCGGTTCGAGGCGGCTCGCTCTGGCTCGACGGGAACTTTCTCACAATGTGGAGCGGCCAAGCGCTCGCGCAGGTCGGCACGCAGATAACGGACCTTGCGATTCCGGTCATGGCCGTGCTGCTGCTGCACGCAACCGAGTTTCAGGTTGGTCTGCTGAATGCCGCGGCGGTTGCCGCGTTCCTGGTCGTCGGGCTTCCCGCCGGCGCCTGGGTCGATTGGATGCGCAAGCGCAAGGTCATGATCTGGGCCGATATTGTGCGGGCAGCGGCCTTGGCGATGCTGCCGCTGCTCTGGTGGCTCGACCTTCTGCAAATGTGGCACCTGTACGGCGTTGCGCTGATCATCGGCGTCGCTACCGTGTTCTTCGACGTCTCCTACCAGAGCATCATTCCGTCGCTCGTGCGTCGTGATCAGATTGCGGAGGCCAACGGGAAGCTGGAAGCGACTCGCGAGCTTGCGAACATCGGCGGCCCAGCCATTGGTGGATGGCTGATCGGCGTGATTACAGCGCCGTTGGCGATTCTCGCAACCGTCGGTACTTACCTGGTCTCTGCGGTTGCGCTCATGTTCACGCGCGATCACGAGCAAGTGCGCGATGCGGAGGACCGTGCACCCGTGCTGATAGAGATCCGTGAGGGGCTAGCATGGGTGTTCGGAAACAGGTTCATGCGCAGAATCGTCGGAACGACGGCAACGTCGAACTTCTTCAACACCGTCTCTTTCACGATGCTGCCGGTCTTCCTCTTGCGAGAACTCGGGCTCACCGCCGCCGCCATGGGCATCATTTTCTCGCTGGGCGCCGTAGGCGGGCTTGTCGGGGCCATGGCCACACCGTGGATCGTGCGCTGGATAGGGGAGGCCCGCGCGATCCCGATCAGCGCGATCGCGTTCTCCGTCATCGCCTGCATGCTGCCAATCGCCGCAATGTTCCCCGCCATCGCCTTCTGGCTGCTCGTCGCGCAGGGGTTCGTCGCGAGCTTCACGATTCTGCTCTACAACATCACGCAAGTGACGTTCCGTCAGCGAATTACGCCGAGCCGGCTCTTAGGGCGCATGAACGCTTCGATTCGCTTCTGCGTCTGGGGCGTCATGCCGGTGGCGGCGCTGTTGTCCGGTGCTCTCGGTTCGGGAGTCGGCGTCGTCGCGACGATGTGGATCGGCGCGATCGGGCAGCTGTTCGCGGCCCTGTTCGTCGTGCTCGGCCCCTTCTGGCGGCTGCGGGAGTTGCCGGACGGCGAATGAACGCTAGTCGGGCCACACCGCAGCGACGACTTTCCCGGAAACCGCAGAGTCTTTCGCCGTCGCGAACAGCTCCACGGTGTCGTCCGCTAAGAACTCGTGCGTGATCACACGCTCGATGCCGGGATTCTGCGCGAGCAGCTCGATGGCCCTGTCGATCTCATCCTTGAATCTGAACGTGCCGTAGACACGCAGCTCTTTCGAAATGCAGGGGGCGAGGTTGACCGGGCGTGGCTCATCGGGCACCATACCGACCTGCGCAACGGTGCCGGCGCGTCGAGCCGCACGGAACGCGGTCGAAATGGATGC
>DXDC01000376.1 GCA_019115685.1 Candidatus Agrococcus pullicola | reverse complement strand
ACTGGACGAACAATGCGCTCTCGTTCGACTGGGAGGAAGTGCCCGACGTCGTGAACCAGCTGGGCGAGGAGATCGAGCACCTCTACTGGGCGTCGATCGACCGGCCGAAGAAGTCGCACTGGCTGGCGGCGTACGAGCTCGTCTCCAGCGTGCTCGAGCCGAACCCCGCATCCAAGTGGAAGGCAGGCGAGCTTCCGCTCGATGGGACGCCGCGCGAGATGACCGACCTCGTGCACCCGGACGAATTTCCGCTCTCGATGTTCTACGAGGCGTTCGAGAAGAAGATGCGCGACGTCATCGCCTCGACGAAGGGGATAACGGGCAAGTCTGACGCCTGACCCATCGCTCTAGACGGTTTCGGCACGCTTAGCGCCCAGCTGAGCGTGCCGTTTCCGTTTAGCGTTGACGGAATCGCGCGAGCCCTCGACACGGAGGAAATTGGGCTATACCATTTGGAGGGACGTCTCCCCACCTCCAACGACGGGAGTGCCATGAGCACCTTCGAAGAAATCGTCACACTGATCACCGACAATCTGTTCAGTCAGGTCGCGATTCTGATCGGACTCATCGCCCTGTTCGGTCTGCTGCTGCAGCGCAAGCCCATCGAGCAGGTCGTTGCGGGAACACTGCGAGCCACGATCGGCGTCGTGATCCTGAACATCGGCGTCGAGATCTTCGTCGGCGGGCTCGTCGCCTTCCAGGCGATCGTCTCGAGTGCGCTCGGTCTCGAACCACCGGCCGCGGCATCCTCGCTGACCGACTTCAACGCCGGCCCCGGCACGGTCGTACCCCTCATCATCGCCGGTGGCTTCGTCGTCCACCTCATTCTCGTGCGCGTCTTCCCCGCAGCGCGTTACGTGTACCTGACCGGCCACCTCATGTACTGGATGAGCGTCGTCATCGCCGCAACGCTGGTCGAGTCGTTCGGTGACGTCAACCGCTGGGTGCTCGCCGGCGTCGGCTCACTGCTGATCGGCTGCTACTGGGTGCTCCAGCCGCTCTGGACGGAACCGCTCATGCGCAGGGTCATGCAGGACGACGGCGCGGTCGGCCTCGCGCACACGACCTCGACGCTCGCGGTCGCAACGGGATACGGCGCGAAGTGGATGCGCCTCGGCGACGCGAAGAAGCACGACAGCGAGAACCTGAAGCTGCCCAGGGCGCTCTCGTTCTTCAAGGACATCAACGTCTCCACCGCGTTCATCATCGGCCTCATCATGCTCATCGCGATCGCGTTCGCGGACGGCGGCGTCGTTGAGGAGCAGATGGGTGAGGACACCGTGCTGCCGTGGGTCTGGGGCCTGCTGCAGGCGCTGCGTTTCGCCGCCGGCATCGCGATCCTGCTGTTCGGTGTGCGGATGTTCCTGGCCGAGATCGTACCCGCCTTCCGCGGGCTGAGCGAGAAAGCGCTACCCGGAACGGCTCCCGCGCTCGACATCCCCGTCACGTTCACGAAGGCACCGACTTCGGTCATGCTCGGATTCCTCGCTTCGACCATCGTGTTCCTGATCCTGATGGGCGTCTTCGCCGCGGCCGGCTGGTTCGTGCTGGTTCCGCCCATGATCATGCTGTTCTTCGGCGGAGGCGCGGGCGGCGTATTCGGTAACGCGGTTGCGGGCTGGCGCGGCGCGCTCTTCGGTGGCGTGCTCAACGGCGTGATCCTGGCATTCGGCCAGTGGATCTCGTGGGGCCTCTACTCCGACACCGCACCCGAGCTCGCCACGCTCGCCGACCCCGACTGGTACGCCGTCGGTTGGTTGCTCATGGGCATCGGCTCACTGCTCGCCCCGCTCGGTGCTGCGGGACCCTGGGTCGTCGCGGGCGTCGCGCTCGTGCTCACCATTGTGATCCTCGTGCTGCTGGGTCGCCGCCGCCCCAGCGTTTCGACGGTGACCGAGCAGCCGGCCCCTGCTCCCGCAGAGGTGCCTTCCGGAGGCGCCGGGGAACAGCCGGAGCGGGCATCCCGTGCAGGCACGACCGGCGACCGCCCCGAGAGCCTGCGGGTACTCGCAGTGTGCGGTGCCGGGATGGGCTCCAGCCTGATTCTGCGCAAGACCGCCGAGCAGGCGCTCGAGCGGCTGGGGGTCGAAGCGGAACTCAACCACACGGATGTCGGCTCGGCTCGCGGAATGACCGCGGACGTCGTGGTCGGGCAGCGCACCTATCTGGAAGACCTCGATGGCGTCGCCGAGCTCGCGGTGGAGATCGAGAGCTTCGTCGATGTCAAACAGGCCGAGGAGCGGCTCCGCGCTGCGCTGACGGAGCGGGGTTGGCTGTGACGTCACTCGGCACCTTCGTCGACGGTGTCATCGACCACAATCACGACGCGCTCGACGCCGCGGCGAAGGCGGTAGTCGAAACGCTGCGCGCCGACGGGCTCGTACGCACGGCCGGCGCAGGCCACTCGCTCGCGGCGGTCATGGAGTCGTTCTACCGCGCGGGAGGTCTCGCAGCGGTCAGACCACTCTGGCACCCCTCCCTGTTTCCATTGGCGGACGCGCACCGCTCGACCCGTGCAGAACGCACCGAGGGCCTGGGACGGGAGGTCGCCGAGGCCGCCGGAATCGAGGAACGCGACACCGTATTCGTCTTCTCGAATTCGGGCATCAATCACTACCCCGTCGAGCTCGCCCGTGCCGCCGACGAACGGGGTGCGACGGTCGTTGCTCTGACGTCCGTTGCAGCGAGTCGTGCCGCCGCTCTGAGGTCGGACGCGCGGCTCTTCGAACTCGCGACGATCGTGT
>DXDC01000375.1 GCA_019115685.1 Candidatus Agrococcus pullicola | reverse complement strand
GCCCTGCGGTAGGGGCATGCCCCATGACACGGAGGATTCCCTTGAGCACGCTTTCCAAGAACAGCACCGCTCGTCGTCGCCTGCTCGGCGGCGCGTCGGTGATTGCTATTGCGGGTCTGTTGGCCGCCTGTGGTCAGGCTCCAGAAGACGACGGCAACGACACCGGTGACGGCGGAGAGGGCGGCAGCGACCAGGTGCCCTGCATGGTCTCCGACGCCGGTGGCTTCGACGACCAGTCGTTCAACGAGCTGAGCCACGACGGCCTCGTCGCCGGTTCGGAGGCACACGGTCTCGACCCGCGCACGGTCGAGTCCGAGAATGACACGGTCTACGAGTCCAACATCGAGAGCCTCGTCAACCAGGGCTGCACGCTGATCTTCTCGGTCGGATTCCTCCTGCAACCGGCGACCGAAACGATGGCTGCGAACTACGAAGACGTCAACTTCGCGATCATCGATGACGACCAGATTGTCGCCGACAACGTCAAGCCACTCATCTACGACACCGCGCAGGCAGCGTTCCTGGCAGGGTATGTCGCGGCCGCCTACACCGAGAGCGACCGAGTCGCCACCTGGGGCGGCATGAACATCCCGACCGTCACGATCTTCATGGACGGTTTCGCAGAGGGTGTGGAGTACTACAACGAGGAGAACGGCACCGAGGTCGAGGTGCTCGGCTGGGATGTCGAGGCTCAGGACGGCTCGTTCACGGGTGGTTTCGAGGCCAACCCGGAGGCGCGCTCGATGGCAGAGCAGTTCATCTCGCAGGGTGCTGACGTGCTGATGCCCGTCGGTGGCCCCATCTTCCAGCCCGCAGCCGAGGCAGTGCTGGACGCTCAGGGTGACAACCCGCACCTCGCGATGATCGGCGTCGACACTGACCTGACCGAGTCGGCTCCTGAGTACGCCGACATCTTCCTCACGTCGGTGCTGAAGGGCCTTGCCGTCTCTGTTGAGGACACGATCACGGAAGCCGTGAACGGCGAGTTCAACAACGAGCCGTTCGTCGGCACACTCGAGAACGACGGAGTCGGTATCGCCGACTTCTACGACTTCGCGAGCGACCTGCCCGACACGATCGATGCCGACATCGAAGAGCTGCGCAACGCGATCATCGATGGTTCCCTCGTCGTCGAATCGCCCTCCTCACCCAGCATTTAAGCGGCTCAACTCGGTAGCGCCGGGGATCGGCCAAGTTCGATCCCCGGCGCCGCTGTCCGATCTAGACGCTGCGCTGTGAGCCAGGTGTAACAGAACTTCTGAAGGGATAGAGCGATGAGGCTTGAACTCCGAGGCATCACAAAGCGCTTCGGCACGTTCACCGCGAACGACAGCATCGACCTCACGGTCGAAGCCGGTGAGATCCACTGCCTGCTGGGCGAAAACGGTGCCGGGAAATCCACGCTGATGAACGTTCTCTACGGTCTGTACAGGGCCGAAGAGGGCGAGATCCTGCTCGACGGCGAAACACGACACTTCGCGAGCCCGGGTGACGCCATGCGTTCCGGTATCGGCATGGTGCATCAGCACTTCATGCTGATCCCCGTGTTCACCGTCGCCGAGAACGTGCTGCTCGGTCACGAGCGTCGCCTCGGCGGTATCCAGGGTGCGCGGCAGAAGGTGAAGGAACTCTCGGAGCGTTTCGGCTTCGACATCGATCCCGATGCGCTCGTACAGGATCTCGCGGTCGGTGTGCAGCAGCGCGTCGAGATCATCAAGGCGCTTTCGCTGGATGCCGGCGTGCTGGTGTTCGACGAGCCGACAGCGGTGCTCACCCCGCAGGAGACGGATGAACTCATGGAGGTCATGCGGCAGCTGCGCGATGAGGGCACCGCCATCGTCTTCATCACGCACAAGCTGCGCGAAGTGCGTGCGGTGGCCGACAAGATCACGGTTATCCGCTTGGGCAAGATCGTGGGATCGGCCGAGCCGACCGCTTCAAGCGCCGAACTTGCGTCGCTCATGGTCGGACGATCCGTCTCGCTCAATGTCGAGAAGGACGATGCCGAACTGACCGACAACATCTTCGACGTGAAAAACCTCACGGTGCTCGACAAGGTCGGGCACAAGGTCGTCAACGACGTCTCCTTTTCGGTGCGCGGGGGAGAAGTGCTCTGCGTCGCTGGTGTGCAAGGCAACGGCCAGACGGAGCTCACTGAAACGATCATCGGACTGCTCAAGGCCGAGAAGGGCACGATTTCGCTCAACGGCAGGGAACTGACGGGCAAGTCGGTGCGTGAAGTCCTCGACGCAGGTGTCGGGTTCGTACCGGAGGATCGCAAAGTCGACGGCCTCGTCGCCGAGTTCAGCGTTGCCGAGAACGTCATGCTCGACCGCTACATCGGCGCTCCTTTCGTCAAAGGCGCCACGATTGACTTCGCAGCGCGGGATGCCTTCGCCGAGCAAGCGAAGAAGGACTACGACGTGCGGGCGCAGAGCATCCACGCGCCGGCCAGTTCACTCTCCGGAGGAAATCAGCAGAAGGTTGTCCTCGCACGCGAACTCGGGCGCGAACTCGACCTCTTCGTGGCCTCACAGCCGACGCGAGGGCTCGATGTCGGTTCGATCGAGTTCGTCCACAAGCAGATCATCTCGACGCGCGACTCGGGCATCCCCGTCATAGTCGTCTCCACCGAGCTCGACGAGGTTGTCGGCCTCGCCGATCGGATTGCGGTGATGTACCGCGGCGGCATCGTCGGCATCGTCCCGGCCGACACCGACCGAGAGGACCTCGGCATCATGATGGCAGGCGAGCTTCCGAAGCACCTGCAGCCCGCCGAGGAGGTGGAAGCGTGAGCAACCAGATAGCCCAGCAGGCGGCTGTCCCAGAGCCACCGCCCGAGGACGCTCCGCGCCGCGATGTCGGACGCGAGATTCTTCATCGACTCTTCAACGGCACGCCGATGCTGTCGGTGCTCGCCGTCGTCGCATCGCTCGTGGTCGGCGCCATCCTGATCGGCTTTACCAACCCCAGGGTCGCCGACGCGGCCGGCTACTTCTTCGCCCGTCCGGGAGACACGTTCGCTGCACTGTGGCAGGCGGTCTCCGGTGCGTACATTTCGCTCTTCCAAGGAGCGATTTTCAACCCGAACCGCATGGACTCGGTGCAGCAGGTGCTCGCACCGCTGTCGACGACGCTGTACTACGCCGCCCCGCTCATCATCGCCGGTCTCGGTGTCGCGATCGCCTTCAAAGTCGGCCTGTTCAACATCGGTGGCCGGGGCCAGATGCTGGTCGGCGCAGGCGTCGCCGGTTGGGTGGGCTTCACGGTTCCTCTCCCTCCCGTCATCCACGTTGCGGTCGCGTTGATCGCCGGTGCCCTCGCCGGTGCCCTCTGGGGCGGGATCGTCGGCCTGCTCAAGGCGCGAACGGGTGCTCACGAGGTGATCCTGACGATCATGCTCAACTACGTCGCCTACCTGGGCATTCAGTACGCGCTTCGCAACCCCGACCTGCTGCGAAACCAGGACAACAACAACCCGGTCTCGCCTCCTATGATGGACACCGCCATCCTGCACTCGCTGCCCGGCTTCCGCGTGCACGCGGGCATCCTGATCGCGATCGCGGTCGTGATCCTGTACTGGTGGTTTATCGAGCGCTCGAATCTCGGGTACCAGTTCCGGGCCGTCGGTCTGAACCCGGATGCCGCGCGTCAGGCGGGCATGAACGTCGGGCTCGTCACGACACTCGCCATGGCATTCGGAGGCGCGTTCATGGGGCTCGCGGGCGGCGTGCAGGTCACGGGCCAGGTCACGAGCGGATTCACGGCCAATATCGACGCAGGTATCGGGTTCGAGGCGATAACCGTCGCGCTGTTAGGCAGATCCTCTCCCTGGGGAACACTCGTGGCAGGGCTCTTGTTCGGCGCGATGCGGGCCGGTGGTTTCAACATGCAGGCCGCGCAACAGATTCCCATTGACCTCGTGCTCGTGCTCCAGGCGTTCATCGTGCTGTTCATCGCAGCGCCCGCGCTGGTGAAGACGATCTTCTTCTACCCGAAGGGAGCACGCTCGTGACCAACACGCCTGAGCAGAACAGCGCAACGCAGACCGAACACGAAGCGGGCGTTCCCGAGCAGGGAGTGCACCTCGAGCGAGTGCAGGTGCGAAAGTGGCGACCGGCAGTCGCACTGACGTCGCTCACGATCGTCGCGCTCGTGCTCACAGTCGGCTTCGGCAATGACGAATCCACCGTCTTCCGGTTCGCACGGCCGAACGACTTCTTCCTGCTCCCCGATCTCACGCTCGGTGTGCGGGTCGTCGGCCTCGTCTCCACGGCACTCATGGCCGCGATCTCGGCCATCGCGATCGTGCGTACCATCCAGCGTCAGAAGGTCTGGGCGTGGCTGTACGTCGTCTTCGGCGCACTCTTCATCCTCGACTTCCTGACGTGGGCCGCGGCGGGCAAATCGTTCTCGTTCACGGACCTCATGATCGCCTCTGTCGGTCTCGCGGTGCCGTTGATCTTCGGAGCCATGGGCGGTGTGATCTCCGAGCGGTCGGGTATCGTCAACATCGCCATCGAGGCGCAGCTGCTCTCCGGCGCGTTCTCCGGCGCGCTCGTCGCATCCATCACCGGCAGCCTCACCGCCGGTCTGATCGGGGCGATGGCGGCTGGGATGCTCGTCTCGTTCGTGCTGGCGGCTTTCGCCGTCCGCTACCTGGTCGAGCAGGTCATCGTCGGTGTCGTGCTGAACGTGCTCGTCGTGGGGCTGACCGGGTTCTTCTACTCGACCGTGATGTCGGAGAACCCTGAGCTGAACTCGTCGGGTCGGCTGCCGCGCCTGCCGATCCCCGGCCTTTCGCAGATTCCGATCATCGGCCCGACGCTCTTCAGCCAGACGATCATCGTCTACCTGATGTATGCGGCCGTCATCATCATCACGATCGCGATGTTCAACAGCACGTGGGGTCTGCGTACCAGGGCGCTCGGCGAGCACCCGCTGGCGGCAGACACGGTCGGTATCCGAGTGCGGCGCTGGCGGTTCTGGAACGTTTCGCTCGCGGGCGCTATCGCGGGCCTCGGCGGCGCGTACTTCACGCTCGACCAGACCGGCCAGTTCACGAAGGAGATGACGGGCGGGCTCGGGTACATCGCTCTCGCGGCAGTGATCTTCGGTAAGTGGCATCCGCTCAAGGCGACGTTCGCAGCGCTGCTGTTCGGGTTCGCGAGGGCGCTGGAGCAGACGCTCTCGGCGGCCGGGAGCCAGGTGCCGAGCGAGCTGCTGCTCATGCTGCCGTACATCATCACGATTCTCGCGGTCACCGGCTTCATCGGGCTTTCGAAGGCGCCTGCGGCGAGCGGTAAACCGTATGCGAAGCAGTAGCCGATGACGATCGATTGGGATGCGCTGCAGGCAGCCGCGCACGATGCGACGAAGCACGCCTACGTGCCGTACTCCGGCTATCCCGTCGGCGCTGCTGCGATCGCCGATGACGGTCGTCTCGTGTCCGGCTGCAACATCGAGAATGCCGGGTACGGCGTCACGCTGTGCGCAGAGTGCTCCCTGGTATCGCAATTGTTCATGACCGGTGGTGGCACGATTCGCGCCTTCGTGTGCGTGAACGGCGACGGCGATGTGATCATGCCGTGCGGTAGGTGCAGGCAGCTGCTGTTCGAACATTCGAGCGACGATACCGAGCTGCTGACCGTGTCGGGCATCCGCACGATGGATGAGGTGCTGCCGGACGGATTCGGCCCACGCTCACTCGAAGAGTACCGAAGGGGAACCAGTGGTTGAAGCATTCGATGTCGTCGACATCATTCGCGCGAAACGGGATCGAGAGACGCTGACGACCGAGCAGATCGACTGGCTCATCGATGCGTACACGCGCGAGTACGTCGACGATGCGCAGATGTCAGCCCTCATCATGGCGATCTTCCTGAACGGCATGGAGCGCCGCGAGATCTTCGATATGACGCAGGCGATGATCCGCTCGGGCGAGCGCATGGACTTCTCGTCGCTCTCGAAGCCGACGGTCGACAAGCACTCCACGGGCGGTGTCGGCGACAAGATCACGCTGCCGCTCATGCCGCTCGTCGCGTGCTTCGGCGTCGCGGTACCGCAGCTGTCGGGCCGCGGACTCGGGCACACGGGCGGCACGCTCGACAAGCTCGAGTCGATTCCGGGCTGGCGTGCAGAGCTCTCGAACGAGCAGATTCTGCGACAGCTCGAAGGGCTCGGCGGCGTGATCTGCGCGGCCGGCAAGGGCCTCGCGCCGGCGGACAAGCGGCTCTACGCGCTACGCGATATCACCGGCACGGTCGAGGCGATTCCGCTGATCGCATCGTCCATCATGTCGAAGAAGATCGCCGAGGGCACGGGTGCACTCGTGCTCGACGTGAAGTTCGGCTCCGGTGCGTTCATGCGCGAAGAGGAGCGTGCACGTGAACTCGCGCGCACCATGGTGGCGCTCGGCACGGATGCCGGCGTCGAGACGAGCGCGCTGCTCACCAGCATGGAAACTCCTCTCGGTCTCACGATCGGGAACGCGAACGAAGTGCGCGAATCGGTCGAGGTGCTCGCCGGCGGCGGGCCAGAGGATGTCGTCGAACTCACGGTCGCCCTGGCTCGCGAGATGCTTGCCTCGGTCGGCCAGCCGGATGCGGATGTCGAAGCCGCGTTGCGGGACGGCCGCGCGATGGACACGTGGCGGCAGTTCGTTACCGAGCAGGGCGGGGACCCAGACGCAGCTCTTCCGACTCCGCGCGAAACGCACACCGTCGTCGCCGAACAGGACGGCGTGCTCGTACGTCAGGAGGCGCTGCCGTTCGGGATCGCGGCTTGGCGGCTCGGCGCGGGTCGGGCACGAGCATCCGACGAGGTGGTTCACGCAGCGGGCATCGACCTGCACGCGAAGCCGGGCGACGAGGTGCGTGCCGGTCAGCCACTGTTCACGCTTGCTGCGAATGACACGGCCCGGTTCGAACGGGCGCTCGACGCGGTCGACGGTGCGTATGAGATCGCCCCGGTAGGTACGTCGTTCGACAAGCAGCCCATCGTGCGGGACAGGATCTCGAGCTAGGGCACTCATGAACCGGGCGTTGACGGGGCTGGATCGCAGTGATCTGGACTTCGTCTGGATGCGTGGTCTCGGTTGGGGAGCCCTGCCTCGTCCTAGCGGCAGCCACGCGTAACTTAGACTTGCAGTATGGCGCGCGACCGGTACGGCAATGACTCGAGATCGTTGTTCCTGGTCATCAGGGGCGCGTTGTGGGGAGTCTTGGCGGGTCTGGTCACGGTGCTCATGCTCGAAGTGCTCGGCCTGATCACGTCCGGCTTCGCGGGCCTCGGCACCTTCATCGTGCTCGTCGGCCCCGCTGCGCTCGGAGCCGGAATCATCGCCGGGATCCTCGTCGCGCTCGTCACCTGGGCGGTCGTGCGAAAACACTCCGACGACGAAGAGCAGAAACGTGCGGCGACCCGATTCGCGGGAGGGGCATCCCTGCTGCTGGCGGTCGCGGGGCCGCTCGTTGCGGCGGGGTGGTTCACCGCCGTCAGCGGATCCGTAGTGCAATGGTGGCTGCTCATCGCGCTCATCGTCCTGGGCGTGGGTGTTCCGGTTGCGGGGCTCGCGGTTTTCGCAGCCGGCAAAGTGCACGACGTCATGGTCGTCAGGTTTCCGCGCGGCTGAACAGCCGCGTATGCGGCACGGAGAACGAAGGGCACTGTCACATCACTTGCACTGCTGTTGCATAGCGGTGAAGGCATACAATGGCATCCGTACCAGTTCAGTGGAGGCAGCATCATGGTCGATGAGTATGTGACCGACGACGTCGACATCG
>DXDC01000374.1 GCA_019115685.1 Candidatus Agrococcus pullicola | reverse complement strand
ACCGCCCGGGCGCGCGCTTCGGCCCAGAGCACGTGCGCGCATCCAGTCGCCTGCTCCGCCCGTACAACCCCGCGCAGGACTTCGCCGGCTGGGACGCCGTCCAGGTCGCCGACGCCGGTGACATCGCTGCGAACCCCTTCGACATCCCCGAGGCCATCGAGCAGGTGTATCAGGGGCTGAAGGACCTGCGTTCGAAGACGCAGCGAGTGCTCACGATCGGCGGAGATCACACGATCGCCTACCCGTCGCTGAAGCTGATGCACGAGCTGCACGGCCCCGTCGCGGTGCTGCACTTCGATGCCCACCTCGACACCTGGGACACCTATTTCGGTCAGCCCATCACGCACGGCACACCTTTCCGGCGCGCGTCCGAAGAGGGTTTCATCGACAAGACCGCCTCGATGCACGTCGGCATCCGCGGCCCGCTCTACGGCAAGGTCGACCTGGAAGACGACGAGCGTCTCGGCTTCGCGATCGTCTCGAGCGAGTACGTAGAAGAGCAGGGTGTCGCCGCTGCCATTGAGCGCGTTCGCGATCGCATCGGCGACCGGCCGCTGTACATCTCGGTCGACATCGACATCCTCGACCCGTCGCACGCCCCCGGCACCGGCACCCCGGAGGCGGGCGGTCTGACGAGTCGTGAACTGCTGCGCATGCTGCGCGCGCTGACCGACCTGAACATCGTCGGCGCCGACATCGTCGAGGTGGCGCCCGCCTACGATCACGCGCAGATCACCGGGATCGCGGCGGCGCACGTCAGCTACGAGATCATGACGGCGATGGCCCAGGTCATCGTTCGCGAGCGCGCAGACAGCTGAGCAAGCCGCTCTGCTTCGGCGGTGTGGCGCCTGACGCGGCATTTTCGACCACCCACAACCAGTTCCTTCCGCCTTTTCTCGGTCTATAGCGTGAGCCATCGACATATTTGTCGCGGCTGACCGTATTGACCGAGTTTCGGCGCAGACAACAGACACATTCGGAGGTTGCGTTGAGCACGTACGAAGGGCCCGGCGATAGACCGGTTGCGGTATACACGAAGAACGACGACACGGACGCAGCCCCCGGTATCGCGTTGCTCGAGCGCGCGGGATTCGATGTCAGGGAACTCGACACGAACGACGCGCAGGAGATCATCGACGGGGCGCAGGATGCGGTGGCGCTGCTGGTCGGGTACGCCGAGATCGACAGGCGCGTCATCGAATCGCTGCCGAACCTTCGGCTCGTGTCGCTCATGTCGATGGGTTTCAACAATGTCGATATCGATGCCGCGAACGAGCACGGTGTGTGGGTGACGAACATCCCCGGTGTCGCAACCGAGGAGGTCGCGACGCACGCGCTCGCGCTGCTGCTTCAGTCGGTGCGCCAGTTCGGCTACTACACGAAGAGCTCGACGGCGAACTTCGAAGAGTGGAACTCACGTGCTGAGATCGCGCCGTGGCGTTTGAGCGAACGGACGCTCGGCATCGTGGGGCTCGGCAAGATCGGTCGTAAATTCATCGAATTCGCCGGGTCGCTCTTCGGCGAGGTCGTCGGATACGACCCGCTGCTGCCCGACACCTACGACGTGCGTGCGATGCTCGACGAGCTCGGCGTTCGTCGCACGAGCCTCGAAGAGGTGCAGCGGGTATCCAACGTGCTCTCGCTGCACGTGCCGCTCACTCCGGAGACCGAGCACATGATTGACGAGCGGTTCATCGAAGGGATGCCGGAGCGTGCGCTGATCGTGAATGTGTCGCGGGGAGCGCTGCTCGATTCACGGGCCGTGGGCGACGCGGTCCGCAGCGGCAGGCTCTCGGGCGCGGCACTGGATGTCTTGGAGGAGGAGCCTCCGCCGGCCGATCATCCGCTGCTCGGTGTGGACGGTGTTGTGATCACACCCCACGTCGCGTACTACTCGGAGCGTACGGAGGCGGAGTACGTGCGCATCCAGGCGCAGAACGCGGTCACGCTCGTCGAGACCGGCGAACCGGATACCCCGGTGAACTCGCCCGGCATCTGAACCGAGTCTTCCAGGAGAAGCTCCTCGACGCAGACATCTGCGGCCAAATAGTTGAAAGATATGCATTTGGGAGGCTCCCGAAAGGGACGCTTTCGACTATTCCGGGGTACCAGGATGCGCATCGGCGCAGCAGTCAAACAGCACAGCAGGCAATGCAAGAGAAGGGGCCGTATGGCACAGCTAACCGAATCGGCGAAAGAAACCGCCCGTGCGTGGGTCGATGAGAACCTCGAGCTCCTGACCCAGTGGCACACGCACATCTGGGAGCTCGCGGAGCCCGCCTGGCGCGAATACCGATCGCAGCAGTGGTACGTCGAGCGTCTGCGGGACGAAGGCTTCGACGTCGAAGACGGTTCGGCCGGGATGCCCACCGCGTTCAGCGCCACGTGGTCGAACGGCGATGGGGCCACCCTCCTGACCTACGCGGAGTACGACGCGGTGCCGGGCAACAGCCAGGCGGCAGTCACCAGCGAGCAGCCGCACGAGGGCACCTCGCGCTTCGCGCCCGGTCACACGGACCCGCACTCCGTCCTCGGTATCTCGACGCTCGCCGGCGTGCTCGCGACGAAGCACGCGATGATCGAGCACGGCATCGCCGGCACGATCCGGTACACGGGTGAGCCGGCCGAGAAGATGCACGGATCGAAGGTCGTGCACGGACTTCGCGGCTACTACGACAACGTCGACGGCATCGTCTCGTTCCACCCGTTCTACATGCTGCCCCTGTGCAACACTGCCCGCTGGGACACCCAGTGCGGCGCCTATTACAGCAAGGTCTACACGTTCACCTGCGACAGCGCGGAGACCTGGCAGCTCTCCAGCGCCGACCCGAACTCGCCCATCCCGGCCTCCCACTCGGCCGCTCGTGCGCCGGGTGCAAACGTGGCGCTGATGCAGATGTACACGTCTGCGCGCGTCATGCAGGATGCGATGCTCCCGTCAACGGGAGGCTGGAGTTTCTCGGATGCGATTCTGTCGGACGGCCAGGCGACCGCAGACAATCTGCCGCAGCGCGTCGCGCGCATCCAGTTCTCGTGGCGTACGCCCGATGTCGAAATGGCCGAGCACGTGCTGGCCGTGCTCGACCGGAACGCCGAGCACGCCGCCGCGATGGCGCACTGCGAACTCGAGGACCGCTGGATCGCGCGGAGCCGCCCGGGTCGCACGAACCACGCGATGGCCGAGGTGCTGTACGAGAACCTGTCGCAGGTCGGCGCACCGCGCTACGGTGCCGACGCCGTGGCCGTTGCGCAGGACATCCAGCGGAATCTGGGGCTGGAGCCCAGCGACAAACCCTTCCTCGCGGAAACCGAGCAGCTGATCGAGCCGATCGAAGCCGAGCGACTGCTGCGCGAGCACATGCCGGCCTGGCAGCGCAACTGGACGAGCGACGACTACGTCGAGATGTCGCACTACGCACCGCTCGTGCGGTTCTACGTTTCTCGCCCGGCCCTGCAGCCGGTTCCCGGAGCGGGCCCGTACCCGGCCTGGGTCATGAACGCGCTCGGCGGCATCCCCGCGACGATCGCACCGACGATCCAGGTGACCGGCAAGACGATCGCCGGTACCTTCCTCGATCTGTTCACGAGGCCCGAGCTGCTGGCTGAGGCGAAGCGCGAGTTCGACGAGAGGACGGCGGCCGATCCGATGCCCGCACTGCTCCCGGCCGACTTCGAGCCGCCGATCGACCTCCCCTGGCCCGAGTACCGGTAGCGCGGCGACGCACAACGCGGGGCCGCGCCGAGCTTACCGGTGCGGCCCCGCGGCTCTGCTGCGGTCAGCCGATGAAACCCTGCTCGCGCAGCCAGTCTTCCGCGGCGTTCGCCGGCGAATCTCCATCGACGTCAACCTGCGCGTTCATCGCCTGGAGCTCCTCGTTGGTGAGCACCTCCGCGATCTCGTCGAACAAGTCGACCGCTTCCGGGAACTCGTCGACCAGTTCCGAACGGAACACCATGGCAGCGTTGTACGCGGGGAAGAACGACTGGTCATCTTCGACGGGGGAGAGATCGAGCGCTTCGATGCGTCCATCTGTTGCGAAAGCGACGCCGACCTCGCAAGCGCCGCCCTCGGTGACGAGTTCGTTGTAGATGACGCCGACCTCGAGCACCGTGACGTCGGAGCTGGGGAACGAGAAGCCGTAGTGGTCCTCCATGCCGGGAAGCCCGTCTTCGCGAACGCTGAATTCGGGCCCGACGCAGATCCGGACCTGCTCGCCGCCGTTCACGGCGTCGGCGATCTCGCTGACGGTTTCGAAGGAAGTGTCCGGGTATGTGTCGCCACTGTAGACGAGCTGGTAGGTATTGTTCGCCGGTGTGGGAGCACCCCAGATCAAGTCGTTCTCCAGGTCGGCTTCCGCAACGGCCTCATACTGCTCCATCGGATCGGCGATGGGGGTCGTCTGCCCGAGGAACCCCATCCATGCCGTGCCGGTGTAGTCCCATTCGAGGTCGATCTCCCCGGACGTAATCG
>DXDC01000373.1 GCA_019115685.1 Candidatus Agrococcus pullicola | reverse complement strand
TTCTTCGACGAGGTCGTCGGGTAGCGACGACGAGGCAGCGACGCCGCCGTTGGGGATCATCTCGGTGTATGCGAAGGCGACGACCTCTTCGCCTACATCCGCAGCCTCATCGGTGACCGTGACTCGGGCATCCCAGTATGCGAAGCTGACCTCGGCGTCACCGTTGTACACGGCGAGCACTGCGTTGTTGTTGCCCTCGACCGGCACCTGCGTGATGTCGGCGTCGGTGTCGATACCGGCATCCCGCATCGCCACGACCGGGTACTGGTAGCCGGCAGGGGATGTCGCGGCCTGCAGGGCGACGCGCGTGCCGTTGTCGATGTTCGAGAATGCGTCCAGCCCTGCGGGGCCTTCGCCCATCGCGACTTCGCCCTCCGGCTCGATGCCGTTGCAGTACAGCATTTCGATGTCGCCGGCGTCGTAGGTCGCCGCGACGGGCTCGTCGGCGCAGTACTTGTCAGGGTTGTTGGTGTAGGCGACGGCCGAATACGCCGTGGCGCCGAAGCGTACGTCGCGGAGGATGAGCTCTGCTCCGAACTGCTCGGTCGCGTGGTACAGCGAACCGGCGTCGGTGATGATGACCTGTGCCTGGTCGGCGCCGAGCGCTTCGACGGTGGCTGCATAGTCGTTGGCGACGACGCCGTTGACCTCGATGTCGAGATTCTCCGACAGGTAGGAGGTCAGCGGGTCGAGCGCTTCTGCGAGGTCTTCGCCCTCGACGGAGGGCACAAGGGAGATGGTGATGGAGTCGGGCCAGTCGCCGTCGGCGGTGTCAGTGGTGTCGCCGCTGCAGCCGGCAAGGGCAAGCGAGGCGACCACGAGGGTGCTTGTCGCGATGAGTGGTTTGCGCATTCTCGGGATTACCTTTCAGGGGCAGTGGGAGTGCGCCCTACGGCGCCGGGGTTCTGGACTCCGCGGTTGCGGCCCAGGCTTCGATGTCGGGGCGAAGATCGGTCAGCGTGGCCCCTCGCATCGTCACCGATGCTGGTGAGGTTGCCGCCGTTGCTCCGACAAGTGCTGTGTCCGCTCCGAGCGCTATCGCGGGAGCGAGATCGTATTCGACGATGTCGCCGATTGCGAGCACCGGTCCGGATTCGAGTGCCTGCTCGATGATCGGCGTCAGGCCCGCTGGCTTGCCGACAGAGACCCGGACGTCGTCGAAGCGGTCGCGGACGCCCCAAGCGTTCAGCACTCGTTCGATGCCCGCGGCCGGGGCATTCGTCGCGAGTACGATCCGCGCGTGGCGTCTGAGCCCAGCCAAGAACTCGCCGAGGTTGTCGATGGTCTGGACCGGAGCGTCGGCAGTACCGAGTACGTCGCGGCTACGTGAGTAGGCATCCGAGAGCGCTTCGGCCGCGACCCCGTCTTCCGCTGCGAGCGCACCCACGACGTGATAACCGTCGCGGTGGTTGCCCCGCCCGGCGTCGTACTCGTCGAGCGCTGTCTTCACTCGCGCGAGGTAGTCCTTCCCGGCCAATGGGGCAACGCAATCAGCGAAGGCCAGAACTGGGCCGTGTCCGATGGCAAGGGTGCCATCGAAGTCGAAGACAATCGTGCGGGTCACTCGCGCTCCTTCTATTCGGACTATGCGTCCAAAGTATCGCAGCACGATGGACGAAATGTCTACGGAAGGGTGAACTCTCGGTGAACCGTGCCGCGCGTTCGTGGGCGGGGCGCCGGCTTACGGGTGCACCAGAAGGTTTTTACGGTTCTGGAAGGCGTCTAGCACCGTATTTTCCTTCTGGCACCTCCCGGATCGCCTTCCCGCGCGGATTCGTGGCGCGCGGATGCCGCGCTCATGGGGGCACGGGCTAGGACTTGTGGAGGCGTTACCCGCGAGGGTCGACCGCATTCCAGCGCAGCCGCGGGTTGCTCGTGAAGTCGGCCAGCACGGCATCCGTGTCGCCCTGGAGCGGGAAGAGCGTGACCAATCGGAAGCCCTCACCCGCGTCGATGCCGTAGACGAGGGCCGTTGCTGCAGCACCGGCGGCACGCAGTAGCACGACTCGGGTATGCAGGTCGTCGAGGTGAGCGTCCTCGGTACCGATTGCATCCCGAGGCGGTTCTTGCAGCAGTGGGAGCGCCGTCTCCGTGACGCGCTGCAACAGTGTCGCGGGGGCGGTTGGGTTCCAACGAAACGCGCTGGGTTTGAGCCCGAGCGCTTCGGCAAGGTGCCCGTCAATCCAGCGATCGCGCTTCATGCCGAAGGGCGTTTTGACGGTGGAGAACCAGTATCCGTACACGTGCAGAACACCGGCATTGCCCTCCGGCCAGCTGGGTTCGAAACCGGCCGTCGTGTGCAGCGCATCGAACACTTCGCGTTCGATGACGGGGTCGCCAATGTGCTCATCCACAACCGTTGATCGTGCCCATGACTGCAGGAGGCCGTTGACGGCGTCGGTTCGGATGCTCGCTGCGGCTTCCTCGATCGACGGTAGGCGGTGCACAACAGCAAGCGTACGCGGTCGCTTACATTGATACGCTGTCGCTCATCGTGGAAGCTTTGCGCAGGTGCTGAGGTTAGGCTTGCTAGTTGCTGATCGTGAAGCGGCCGTGGGAATCGAAGCGACTACGACGTAAGCAAGCGAGGAGCTACAGGCCGCGCTGAACGTGCTCGGCGTGAGCTTCCGAACAACTGGTTCGGAAACGACCTGCGGAGTCCATGCGCTTCCGGAGACGAAGCGATTACCGGCTTCAGTTGCCTCGAACAGTTCCAGGCGCGTTGATCATGGCGAGTGCGTCGTCCGTCTTGATCGTCCGAGGCTCGGATGACGCGAATCCGGCGTCCAGGTAGATCTGATCGAATTTCCACCTCGATCCACCCGATATGGCTGTTGCAGCGGACGGCGCGATCACGAGTACTATCAGCCCGACGACGGAGATCGCGATGGGATAGATTATGCTCACGCCGAGCGGGAGCAACACGAGCCACGCGGCCGCGATCAGCACAATAAGTGCGATGACGAGGATGATGAGTAGGCGTGAACGACGTTCGAATGCGCGTCTATGCTGATCAAGACGCCTGTCAAGCTCTTGAAGATCCTGGAGCGTGAGAGTTCGCGTTGTCTTGTAGCGGAGGTACTTCAGTCGGTCATTGTCCAGCCCCGGCGGCCACGTCTGCAACACTGTGCCATCTCGCGTTATAAACCATTCTGGCTTCTCATCGGCGGGTTCCATGGTGATCCTTCGGCTGTGTTGGCGATGCCGCGTAGTGCGCGAACTGCTTGCGGTGGAGCTGCATTGCTACATTGCTAAGGTTTCATTAAATCATCGCGACCTGACTTGAGTAGTAACTCGTTCCTCAGCCTCGGTCGACTCTGCTATTCATCGTTCGCCCGATTGCGGGTTTGCGCCATTGCCGTGCGAACCTTTCGCCGCGGCCATTTCCCTGTACCAAGTGAGGGGAGAGCTCTGTCTTGCCACGAATTCGATCCACTGGACCGAATTCCGCGTCCGCTGATCCGGCAACGCCCTCGAAGGGGTTCGAATCGCAGCACCCAGAAATATGCATGTGGGGCGGCACCTTGCGGTACCGCCCCACATGCATTTGTGCCCGCAGAGGGATTCCGCGTCTTCGCTGCGCGTCTATCCACGAATTCGGTCCACTGGACCGAATTCCTGCTCGCCGCCTGCGGCTCGCAACGCAGTCGCTCATCGCGACTGCGCCCTGTCGGGTTCGAATCCCTCTGCGCGCACCACGCTGCGCTTTGGTGCCCGCAGAGGGATTCG
>DXDC01000372.1 GCA_019115685.1 Candidatus Agrococcus pullicola | reverse complement strand
CGGTACCGGCCGGCACAATACCGAGCGGGATGTCCGTTCCCGCGAGCTGCTCCGCCACGATGCGTACCGTGCCGTCACCGCCGGCGACAAGCACGAGATCGGGCTTGGCCGCGACCGCTTTCTTCGCCGCGGCCGCTCCTTGATCGTCCGCATCGGTCTCGAAGAAGTTCAGATCACTCTTCGCGGCAGGCACCTCCTCGTGGAGGGCATTGCGCAACTCGCGCTCCTCGGCCTTCACCGGATTGAACACCACTGCGACCTTCATAGGTCTAACCGTAGACTATGAACGTGATCGATCTGCAGGTACTTCGCGAACATCCCGACACCCTTCGTGTAAGCCAAGAGCGCCGCGGAGATCCCGTGCATCACGTCGATGCCGCGATCGAGGCCGACGTCCTGCGACGCTCCACACTGAGCGAGTTCGAGCAGCTGCGCGCCGAACAGAACGCGCACGCATCCAAGGTCGGCAAAGCCTCGAAGGAAGAGCGCCCCGCACTTATCGCCGAAGCGAAGGAACTCGCGCAGCGCGTGAAGGATGCCCAAGCGATCGCGAACGATGCGCAAGCGGCATTCGACACCGCTGTACAGCGCATCGCGAACGTTGTTATCGACGGCGTGCCGGCCGGAGCAGAAGAAAACTTCGAGGTGCTGGAGCACAGGGGTCCGCGCACGCGCGGCGGAACGGTGGAGCCGCTGGATTTCGAACCCAGGGACCACGTCGAACTCGGCGAGGGCCTTCGTGCGTTCGACCTTGCTCGGGGCGCAAAGGTCTCGGGCACACGGTTCTACTACCTCACGGGGCCCGGGATGCGCCTCGAGCTGGCGCTCATGCTGCTTGCACTCGACCGAACTGCGGAGGCCGGGTGCACGCCGCTCGTGACGCCGACCCTCGTGCGCCCGGAGATCATGCAGGGCACCGGTTTCCTCGGTGAGCACGCGAGCGAGGTGTACTACCTGCCTGCCGATGACCTCTACCTGACCGGGACGAGCGAGGTTGCGCTCGCCGGCTACCACGCGGACGAGATCATCGATCTAGCCGAGCCGAAGCGCTACGCAGGCTGGTCGACCTGTTACCGCCGGGAGGCGGGAAGCGCCGGCAAGGACACCCGCGGCATCCTGCGCGTGCACCAGTTCAACAAGCTGGAGATGTTCTCGTTCGTGCGTCCCGAGGATGCCGAGCGCGAGCACGAGCGCATGCGCGACATCCAGATCGACATGCTCGACGCCTGCGAACTCGACTACCGCGTCATCGATGTTGCCGCCGGCGATCTCGGCACGAGCGCGGCGCGCAAGTTCGACATCGAAGCCTGGGTGCCCTCGCAGCAGACCTATCGTGAGCTGACGAGCACTTCGAACTGCACGACCTTCCAGGCTCGCCGGCTCGGAACACGGTACAAGAACGACGACGGGAAGAACGCGCCCGTTGCCACGCTGAACGGAACCGCCGCGACAACCCGCTGGATGGTGGCCATCCTCGAACAGCATCAGCAGGAGGACGGCAGCGTGCACGTTCCCGAAGCGCTGCGCCCGTATATGGGTGGCGTCGAAGCTCTCAAGCCGGCAGCGTAGCGGGTCGTTTCATGACAGATCCTTACCTGATCGCGCTCGACGTCGACGGCACCATCGTGCACGAAGACAACTCGCTCTCGCCCAGCGTCTACGAGATCATCCGCGAGGTCGAAGAGGCCGGCCACGAGATCATCATCGCGACCGGTCGTTCCTTCCCCGCGACATACGAGATCTGCGAGCGGCTGGATATCCGCCCGCAGCTGCTGGTGTCGGCCAACGGAGCGCTCATCACACGTCGCACGAAACCGGAGTTCGATGACGAACGTGCGTACACGATCGACCACGTCGAAACGTTTGACGCGGCACCGGTGCTCGAACTCGTACGCGAACGACTGCCGGAGGGGCAGTTCATGGTCGAGAACGCCGAAGGGCTGCGCCGGTTCACGCACACGACCTTCGGCTGGGATATCTCGCACGGCCTCCGCGTGCCATTCGAAGAGCTCGCGGTCGAACCCGCGATGCGCGTCGTAGTCATGAGCCCCTCCCACGAGACGGAAGAGTTCCTGAGCATCGTGGAGGAGATCGGACTGCACCAGGTCTCGTACACGGTCGGGTTCTCATCGTGGCTCGATCTTGCGCCCGAGGGCGTGAACAAGGCGACGGGTTTGGCGCGTGTCAATGCCGAACTCGGCTATCACCGCAGCAGAATCCTCTCGGCGGGCGATGGCAGAAACGACATCGAGATGCTGGAGTGGACCGCTGATGGCAACGGCATCGCCGTCGCCATGGGACAGGCTCCTCCGGTCGTAACTGCGGCCGCCAATGCCCGGACCACGACCATCGCGGAAGACGGACTCGTCAAGGCCCTCCGCACGCACATCTTACGCGCTTGAACACACCGGCGACGCGGTGCTCTCCGCACGCTTTTGACCAGCGGATAGCCGACTCGTAGCATCCGCGGGTACAATAGCTCAGGCTCGGTTGCAGATCGGGTCTTGGAGGGCTGTCCGAGCGGCCGAAGGAACTGGTCTTGAAAACCAGCAGGCGAGAGCCTCGTGGGTTCGAATCCCACGCCCTCCGCGCGTAGGGGGAGGAACGCATGACAGAAGTCCGCACCGTTGACGCGAGGGGCGTAACCCCCCGCCACGGCAAGCTCAAACCGCTCCGTCCGGTTCGACGGATGCTGAGCTATGTCGCAATGGGAGTCGCCGCAGTGCTCGTGGCGAGCGTCGGCGTTGCCGGATTCTCGGTTTGGCAGTTGTCCTCCAACCTCGAGACCGTCGATCTCGCCGGCGGCGATGGCGCAGAGATTCCCCAGTTCCAAGATCAAGAGGGGGGCTTCAATGTGCTCGTGGTCGGATCGGATACCCGGGCCGACCAGGAATCGGTGGGAGGGACCCACGAGGGCGAGTTGAACGACGTCACGATGCTGCTGCACGTGCACGAAGATCACCAGGGCGCCACTGTCATCTCTTTCCCGCGCGACCTCATGGTCGATTTCCCCTCCTGCCCTGCGCAGGAGGACGGCGGAGCCGAGACGCCCCCCGGACACGGGGTCCAGCTCAACACCGCGCTCGAACGTGGCGGGCTCCCCTGTGCCGTCGCGCTGATCGAGTCGATGACCGGCCTGGAGATTCCGTACGTCGCGAAGATCACTTTCGACGGCGTCATCAACATGTCGACCGCCGTCGGAGGTGTTCCCGTGTGCTTTGCGGGCCCGATCGATGACCCGCGTGCCGACCTGCACATCCCCGAGGCGGGCACGTACGATCTCGAGGGCAAGGATGCACTGAATCTGTTGCGATCCCGCTACGGCGTCGGCGACGGCTCTGACCTGAGCCGAATCTCCTCGCAGCAGGTCTTCTTGTCGGCGCTGATTCGCAAGATGCAGTCCGACGAGGTGCTCGGAAACTTCACGTCGCTGTACCGCATCGCGCAGGTCGCCAGCGAGAACATGACCCTCTCGACCAGCCTGAGCGACCCGGCAACGATGGTCGGGATGGCGAACGTGCTCAGGAACATCCCGCTCAGCACGATGCAGTTCGTCACCTACCCGACCACCCCGGCCGGGATGCGCGTCGCACCCGATTACTACACTGCCGAGCTCATGATGGAGCTGATCAGGAACGACGAAGTTATTCCGATGGACCCAGCCGATCTCGAGAACCCCGAGTCGGAAGAATCTGAAGAGTCGACCGAGGAGACCACGGAACCTGAGACGCCGTCCCCCACCGAGTCGGAGGACGACTCCGACGCCGAGCCGAGCGATCCTTCGGGCCTGGAGGGACTCGTCGATGGCCAGTCCGCCGACGAAGAATCGTGCATCCAGCCGTACGGATCGTACTGACGGGTTTCGGCGCGGACGAGCACCTGGAATAGTCGGAAGAGTGCCCCTTTGGGACGCTCCCACAAGGCCTTCTTTCGCCCATTCGAGAGGGCTCTGAGGGGCCCAGATCTGAGTGATTTCGCAATGAGTTCTAGGCTGTCGCGGCACCCGCATCGCGACGTGAAATGAACGGTCTTGCTCTGCTACAGTGATAGCTGGCCCGATGCCGAATGGTTCCGGGCCAAGGAGACGTGCCGGAGCGGCCGAACGGACTTCACTGCTAATGAAGGGTCTCGTGAAAACGGGACCGGGGGTTCAAATCCCCCCGTCTCCGCCATTTTCCCTGGTGCGATTCGCCTTCCAGCGGTATCGCATCCGGGCTCTTTGCTCTTCGACCCGGCTCGTGCATCCCGTTCGGCGCGACCTCGATATTCGGTCGGTCAGCGCGCGTCGACCATTGAGAGCGGGCATTGGGTCGGTATGCGGCAAGAATTCCGACCGAAATCCCGCACTGAACAACTCCAGGGTCGTGGCCTCGGTCGCTACACCGGATGCGCACACGCGTACACTTGCCGAATGGTACTTGCCGAGGAACTCGCTCGACACGCTGCCGGTCTCGACGACCGATTCGGGGCCGACCGCGCAGCAGAGTTCTCACGCGCGCTACCAGACCTTGTCGATCGGCTGCTGCGCGACTGGCGGCTCCGCCTCGGTGGCCGGGTGACCTCGGGCGCAACCTCCGTCGTCATCGATGTCATCGATGGGGCGGGCGAGCCTGCTGTGCTCAAGCTGAGCCCCGACACTGAATTTCTGACCCGTCAGGCCGCGATGCTTCGCCACTTTGCCCCTACCGGTCGCGTGCCACTCGTGCGAAGGACCTCGGATGAGCTAGGAGCAGTTCTCCTGGAGCGCATAGCGCCGGGTGTGGAGAGTGATGAGGATCCACCATCACCGCAGGATTGGGCTTCGCTGCTCGACGCTCTTCACGACACGGAATCGAGCGGTGTTCGTGACACGCTGGATGCGCGCTGCGCAGATATGTTCGAGCGGATCGGGGCACGGCAGCGCATGCCCGAAGTGCGTCAACACATCTCCGACGGGGTCTGGGACGAAGCCGTCGTCCTGTGCCGGTCGCTGCTTGCATCAACGGATGCGCCGGCCGCCATCCATGGCGATCTCCATCTCGGCAATGCGCTGACATGCGGCCTACGCGGCCTCGTCGCAGTAGACCCCAAACTGTGCGTGGGAGACCGCTGTTTCGACATGGTCGACTTCGTGAT
>DXDC01000371.1 GCA_019115685.1 Candidatus Agrococcus pullicola | reverse complement strand
GACCGGATTCTCGACTTCGCCGACGGCGACGCGTTCGTCGCCCACAACGCGGGGTTCGACATGGGTGTCATGAAATCAGCGGCCGTCGCGAGCGGTCTGCCCGTGCCCGAATCACGCTGGGCGGACTCGCTGCGCATCGCCCGCAAGACGTACAATCTCGAGTCGTACCGGCTTCCCTCCGCTGCGATGGCGGCGGGCTTCGAAGACTTCGACCATCACGACGCCGCGGGGGATGCCCAGGCGTGCGCAGCGATCGTCGTGCACGCCGCCAGGCGGCACGGGGCCGCGGATCTGGAACACCTGCTGAAGATCTGCTCCGCTCAGTTCCTACGAATCGGCCCGGCGGCCGAAGCCGAGAAACAACTCGACGCCTGGTGGCGTTGAGTGCACACATAAGGTTGAAACACGTGACGGCGTTAGAAACGAACTACCCCGAACCCGACGAGGAAGTAACTGTGGCGCTCGTCGAACAGTTGCTGCGGGATGCTGGCCATTATCGGTCGCTCGAACAGTGGCAGTGGGTGAGATCCGGGTCTTCTTCCCTCGTCATCATTGCCGGTAATGCGGCCGTCAGGGTGGCGCGCGACGTCGAGTCAGCCACCGAGGTTCAACGCGCGCAGCGAGTCGTGGATGCGCTGCCACCGCTGACGTTCGCCGTACCTCGGTCCTTAGCACCTGCGCGCAGCCTTGCAGGGGTGACGGCAATCGCGGTTGAACGAGTTGCCGGCGAGCCGCACCCGGCCGAGCCTGCCGACCCGCGAACCCTGCGTTCGCTACTCGACGAGATCCACGACATTCCGCTCGATAGCCTCCGACCGCACCTCGCTCCGGCCCGAGCATTCTTCGGCGGAGCCGACTGGTATGACGTCATGCAACAGCGCGTGATTCCTGCACTGCCGGAATCCGTTCGACAGATTGCGCGGCGCCGGACGGACGCGCTGGCCACGCTCGAAACGCCGAAACTCGCGCTGAATCACACCGATCTGGGCGGAACCAACATCCACTGGTCGGCGGGGAGAGTCGTGGGTGTCCTCGACTGGGATCTCGCGTGCGAAGAGGACCCCGCGGAGGACCTCGCTGCGCTCGCGAACTGGCACGGTTGGGAGCTGGCAGAGCAACTCGCTGACGCGGATACCGTTCGGAGGGCTGCTGTGTTCCGCGACCTCTTCCCGATGATGATTGTTGCGTTCGCACTGCTGCGCAACCGACCAGAGCACGAGGTGCAACGCACCGTCGAACGGGCCTCCCACAAGCTGATGCGATAGCGAGCGTTCGCCCGCTTCGCAGCAGGTCTGCCCGGCTGTGTCGGCCGTGCGTGCGAGCCTTGTTGCATGATCGAGATCTCGACAGCACTCGCCGTGGTTCTGCCGCTTTTGCTTGCCTTGCTTGCGGCAGCGCTCGGTATCCTCGCCGGCATCGGTATGGGGCGCGCCCGTTCGGCTGCCCGCCTCGCAGCACTCGAACGCGACAATGCGGCTCTCGATGCCACGGTTCGCGGTTACGAGACCCAACTCGATCAGGCGCGCGAGCACACGCAGGTCGCTCAGCAGATGCAACCGATCGCCGAGCGCTTGGAATCGCTGAACCAGCGGGTGCAGCAGGTCGAGACCCAACGCGCCCAGCAGCACGGGGCGCTCTCGCAGCAGCTGCGGGCATCCCTGGAAAGCGAAGAACGCCTGCGCGCGTCCGCCGATTCGCTCGCGAAAGCGCTGTCGTCATCGCAGTCGCGCGGTATGTGGGGCGAAACGCAGCTGCAACGGGTCGTCGAGTCCTCCGGGATGCTCGAGCGCGTGGACTTCGACGTGCAGGCCAGCACAGCCGACGGCTCATCGCGACCCGACATGGTCGTGCATCTGCCGGGCGAGAGGCATCTCGTGCTCGATGCGAAAGCTCCTTTCGATGCCTATCTGCGGGCAACCGCGCTGCCGGAGGGCGCGGAGTTCGCCAACGAACGAAACGGATTGCTCGCCGAGCATGCCCGCGCGCTGAAGGGTCACGTGGATGCGCTCGCCAAGCGCGACTATGCCCGCAAGGTCGCCGGCGGCCCCGAGCTTGTCATCCTCTTCCTGCCGTCGGAGGCGCTGCTTTCGTCTGCTCTGGATGCCGATCCCGCGTTGCTGGAGCATGCCTTCGGCAAGGGTGTCGCGCTGGCGAGCCCCGTTACGCTGTTCAGCGTGCTGCGGGCCATCGCCGCCTCCTGGACGCAGGTGAACGTCGCGGAAGACGCCGAGCGCATCCTGCACCTGGCTACCGAACTTTACGAGCGCATCAGCACAATGGGCGGGCACATCGAGAAAATGCGCGGCTCGCTGGAGAAGTCCGTGCAGCACTTCAACGCGTTCACGTCGACGCTGGAGTCGCGCGTTCTGGTGACCGGTCGGAGGCTCGATGAGCTGAGCACATCGAAGTCGGTGCCCGTGACCGACCAGATCGACACGGGTCCGCGCGCAGCCACAGCACCGGAACTCACCCGAGACGACCGCTGACACCGCAACGCGCCCTATTGCGGGGTTGTCGTCGCTGGAGTCGCGTTGCGGCCGGGCGGCGACGCTGTTAGGCGGCGATGATCGCGGGCTCGGTCTTCTCGCGAACCTCCTCGAGTGTGACACCGGGCGCCAGCTCGACCAGCTTGAGCCCCTCGTCGGTGACATCGAGCACGCAGAGATCCGTGATGATGCGGTGTACGACCCTCTTGCCCGTGAGCGGCAACGAGCACGAGTTCACGATCTTGGCGGAGCCGTCCTTCGCGACGTGCTCCATCAGCACGATGACACGTGCGGCACCGTGCACGAGGTCCATTGCGCCGCCGGGTCCCTTGACCATCTTGCCGGGGATCATCCAGTTCGCGATGTCGCCGTCCGCCGAGACCTGCATCGCGCCGAGGATGGCCGCGTCGATCTTGCCGCCGCGAATCATCGAGAATGACATGGCCGAGTCGAAGAACGCGGTGCCGGGCAGCGTCGTCACCGTCTCCTTGCCGGCGTTGATGAGGTCGGGGTCGACGTTGTCTTCGGTCGGGTAGGGCCCGACGCCGAGGATGCCGTTCTCGCTCTGCAGCACCAGCTCGCGCCCCTCGGGCACGTAGTTCGGTACGAGCGTCGGCAGGCCGATGCCGAGGTTGACGTAGGCGCCGTCCCACAGCTCCTGCGCAGCGCGCTCTGCCATTTCATTGCGTGTCAGTGCCACGATTAACGCTCCTCTCGAACGGTCCGGCGCTCTATGCGCTTCTCGATGTCCTTGCCGACTTCGACGAGCCGGTGCACGAAGACGCCTGGGAGATGGACGTCGTCGGGGTCGATGGCACCTGCGTCGACGATCTCTTCGACCTGTGCGATGCAGATCTTGCCGCTCATCGCCGCGAGCGGGTTGAAGTTCCTTGCCGCCTTATTGAAGACGAGGTTGCCGTAGCGGTCGGCCTTCTGCGCGTGTACGAGCGAGTAGTCGGCGACGATCGCCTCCTCGAGCACGAACTCCTCATCCTGCCCGTCCACCTCGAACACCGCGGTCGGCTTCGGAGCGGAAGCCTTCGCGATCGTGCCGTCCGCGTTGTAACGCTGCGGAAGCCCGCCCTCCTGCACCTGCGTGCCGACGCCGGTGCGCGTATAGAAGGCGGCGATACCCGAACCTCCTGCGCGCATCTTCTCAGCGAGCGTGCCCTGCGGCGTGAGTTCGAGTTCGAGTTCGCCCGTGAGGTAGCGGCGTTCGAACTCCTTGTTCTCACCGACGTACGACGAGATCATCTTGTCGATTTGCCCGTTCCCGAGCAGGATTCCCAGCCCCCAGTCGTCCACGCCGCAGTTGTTGCTCGCGACAGTGAGCCCTGAGACTCCCCGCGCGTGCAGTGCTTCGATGAGCTGCATCGGATTGCCGGAGAGGCCGAATCCGCCGACCGAGAGGGTCGCTCCCTCCTGTATGTCGGCAACCGCTTCCGCTGCCGAACCAACTTCCTTGTTGATTGCCATGCAATCTCCTTCGCTGAATCGTTCCGTTTGAGTTAGACGAGGTCGGCCGCTCTGGTCGACTCAAGCCATTTCTCGGCCTTGTGCTCCGCGATGACGCGGCGGGCCGTGCCGGTCTTCGACCGCAGCACGACCGACTCCGTTCTGATGAACGGTCCCTTGCGCCGAACACCGTCGAGAAGCTCGCCGTCGGTCACTCCGGTACCGACGAAGAACGTGTTGTCGCCCGTGACGAATTCCTCGGAGCGGATGATGCGGTCGATGTCGTGGCCGGCGGCAAGACAGTTGGACCGCTCTTCCTCCGACTGCGGATTCAGGCGTCCCTCGATGACTCCGCCGAGCGCCTTGATCGCGCACGCGGTGATGACGCCTTCCGGGGTGCCGCCCGTGCCGAAGCACATGTCGATGCGTGACTCCCAGCGCGCTGCGTTGATCCCACCTGCAACGTCGCCGTCGCGCATGAGCCTGGTGCCGGCGCCCGCTGCCCTGATCTCCTCTATCGCTTCGTCGTGTCGCGGACGGTCGAGTACAGCGACGACGATCTCGGAGATGTCCTTCTGCTTCGCCTTCGCGAGCTCCCGGATGTTGTCGCCGATGGACTGCTCGAGTGACACGACACCGATACCGTCGGGACCGGTCACGAGCTTCTCCATGTAGAACGCATCCTTCGGATTGAACATGGTGCCGCGCGGGGATACCGCGATCACGCTCAGTGCGTTCGGGCGGCCCGCTGCTGTCAGCGAGGTTCCATCGATGGGATCGACGGCGATGTCGCAAGCGGGGCCGCGCCCGTTGCCGACGTGTTCGCCGTTGAAGAGCATGGGGGCTTCGTCCTTCTCGCCCTCACCGATCACGATGAGACCGTCGAACGCGACAGTCCCCAGAAACGCGCGCATGGCATCCACCGCGGCACCGTCTGCGGCGTTTTTGTCACCCCGCCCGATCCAGGGCACCGCGCGGATCGCAGCCGCCTCGGTTGCTCGGACCAGCTCCATGGCCAGGTTGCGATCGGGATGCTCGACGACGGTGCGTTCTTCGCTCACAGGGCGGTCTCCTCTTCGGGACGATGGGATTCCTCAAGCCTACCGACCCCTCCCGTTTCCC
>DXDC01000370.1 GCA_019115685.1 Candidatus Agrococcus pullicola | reverse complement strand
CATTGGCCTGTGCCTGGATGTTCTGCCGCCGCTTGTTGATGTAGGGGCTGCCGATGAGGAGGAAGAGCGGCACGCCGACGACGGGGATGAACAGGATCAACAGGAGCCACGCCGTCGACGATGATGGTTTGCGGTTCTCCGGAACTACGCCGATCGCAACGATCTTGATGACCAGGTCGAATGCGATGTAGAGCGCCATCGCGAGGTTGCCGAGGGTCATCGTCGTCGGCTCTCGTGAGCTGGATGCTCGCGGCACGCTGCGGGGCCAGGCACTGGGAACAGATGGCGACGGTCTGCCGTTATCACTCTGCGAGCGTACCGCGGCATCGGCCGGTGAGCCGCCGATGGCCCCTGGACAACCGGCTCTCTGCTGTCCACGCACGAAAAGCTGACCGTTTGTCGGCTTGTCGGGTTGAGTGTTTTCGCGCACGTATTTCTCCGAACACGATGGAGCATTCCGTCCTAGTATTGGAATTTCAGCCGTGCCAGAGGACTCCGATCGGTTCGCATCCGCAACCACATGCAGAATGCCATGAACATCAGCCGCCCGCGCAACGGAGTGCGCGCAGTCGCGACGCTCGCGCTCACCATCGCGCTCATCCTGACGAGCCCGGCTCTCGCAGCAGCCACGCCGGAGCACGAAGACCTGCGGGACCGCATCGAAGCGCTGATCGGGCAGCACCTGGGCGAGACGACCCCCGGGGCGATGGTCGCCGTCGTCGATGCCGAGGGGTCAGTCGTGACCGAGACCCGGGGCTGGAGCGACCCGGTTGCCGAGGTGCCGCTCACGCCCGAGACCCGAACTCCGGTGGCCTCCGTGTCGAAGGTGGTGACCGCGTTGACCGCGCTGCAATTGCACCACGCAGGAATACTCGATCTGGACTCCGACATCCGCGATTCGCTGCCGCTGGACGACCGGCGCGGCTCAGCGGCTGACGGACCTGTGACCGGCCGTCACCTGCTGACCCATCACAGCGGTCTCGCGGAACCTCTCCTGCTGCATCCGGCTCCAGACGCCGATGATGGCGGCACGCTGTTGTCGGCGCTGACCGACAACCCGCCGCGGCTGGAGTATCCGTCCGGAGCGGGGTTGCACTATTCGCCTCTGCAGGGGTACGCCCTTTTGGGTGCGGCGATCGAGGAGGCGACGAACGGCACATTCGATGCCGCAGTCCGAGAATGGGTGTTTGATCCGGTCGGCGCGGAGAGTGCCGACTTTACGGCGCCGAGCCCGCAGGACGGGGATGTGCAGATGAGCACGCTGGGCGACGACGGATGGTCGCACACGGACTGGATCGAAGTCGCCGAGCGGCCAGCGGCGGCGCTGACGTGGTCGACGCAGGACGCCGCTGCGTTGCTGCACTCGATGGTCTCTGGTGAAGGACTCGCGCAGGAGGTGATCGCCGAGGCCACCGCCCCCGCGATTCGACCGGCTCACGGCGGTGGGGGTCACACGCAGGTGTTCTTCGAAAGCCACCGTGCCGATCTTCCGGTGCTCGAGCATGCGGGAGCCGGCGGGCTCGCCTGGCTCGCTCTCATTCCCGAGGCGGAGATCGGGGTCTTTGCGGCGGTGACCACGGAGGATCCCGCGGCCGCTGAGTTCACCGACGCCGTCCTGGACGAAGTGGCGCAGTGGGCGGTGGACACCGGGCGGGCCATCCAGACTCCGCAGCCCGCAGAGGGGATGCCTGCCATCGTGCCCGAGTGGGCGGCGGACGTGGACCCCGTCGTTCCGGTGGGTACGTTCCAGGAGCAGCTCTTCGCCGGGCGAGGCCCCGAGGCACTGCTTCGCAGCGTGACCGGTCAATTCACGGTGCGCGCCGACGGCGACGATCTGGTGATCGGCGACCGCCTGCTGCGTGCGACCGCGACGCCGGGGCGTTGGTGCGACGAGCGGGGCTGCCTTGCAGGCGTGCGGACCGACGACGGAGCCGTGCTGCTCCTACGGAGCGATGGCGGGATGCTGCAGCAGACCCTACGGGAGGCTCCGTGGTGGGCCGACATGCGCTTCGTCATCGCGTCCGTCATCGGAACCCTGTTGCTGGCGGGCTTCGCCATCGGGGGTGCAATGCGAGCGTGGAGTAACCGACGGAACGACCGAACGGCTCCGACCGCGGTGGCGCGCCGCGTTGCTCTTGCGTGGTCTGCGGTGTCGTTGGCGCTGATCGGGAGCACGCTGGCGTTCATCGCCGCTCCCATGACTGCGGATGCCGCGGCTCATCTCGACGGCAACGGGCTCGTAGTCTGGCTTCTTCGAACCGGAACCGCTGTGCAGCTCGCCCTGGGAGCGCTGTGGTTCGTCATGATGATCCTGCGCTGGCCGAAGCTGCGCCCCTTGCGCCGTGCACTGGTTGTTCCTACAGCAGTGATCGGCATCGCGATGTCGATCGTCTTGGCGAGTTGGGCGCTGCCCGGCACCTGAGCCTCATCCTGCACACGGGATGAGCCGCGGACCCAGTATCGACGCCCACGGCGCTGCAAGGCGCAGGCAGGGCCGCACCTGCGCGACCAATACCTGCGCATCCTCGTCGAACTCGACCCGCTCGATCACCGTCTGATCGACACCGAGCAGACCCTCCCATGCGCCACGCTCAGATAATCACAGCTGAGTCAGAATCCCCCGGTGTAATCAGGACTCACCCTGATAGTCGACCGAATGCCCCGCCTCATGACGGAGCACTCCAACAGCAGGGCATCGCGCGGCTCTACAGCGAGCTCACCGCTGGGTAGGTTCTTGGCACACTTCACTCGCTTGGGTGAAGAGAAGGCTCCACGAACCGGGCTAGGCTCGGGCGGAACCAAGGAGGAACGCATGATCCACCGAATGGATAACGTATTGATCGTCGTCGACGACCTCGACGGGGCCGTCGAGTTCTTCCGCAACATCGGCATGGAGCTCGAGGGCCGCAGCACTCTGGAGGGCGACTGGGCCGGACGGGTCATCGGTGTTCCAGATGCCCGTCAGGAGATCGCCATGCTCCGCCCACCTGCTGGAGGGTGCGGCGTCGAACTGGCGAAGTTCACCACTCCGGCAGCCATTGTCCCCGAGCCGGAAGATGCCCCCGCGAACACTCTCGGCATCCGCCGGGTCATGTTCGCAGTGGATGACATCGACGCGGTCGTCGACCGTCTGCTCGACGACGGTGCCGCGCTCGTCGGCGAGCTCGTACAGTTCGAGAACGTCTACCGGCTCTGCTATGTCCGGGGTCCCGAGAACATCATCGTAGGTCTCGCCGAGCAGCTCGCCGAACAAACACAGGAAGATGCATGACCAGGTTCGGAAGTTCGCGCCCGCCCATCGTCGTCGTGGGTGCGGGCATCGTCGGAGCCTCACTGGCCTATCACCTCGCCAGCCGCGGAGCATCCGTGACCCTGCTGGAGGCGAGCCTGCCGGCGTCGGGTGCCACAGGGTCTTCGTTCGCGTGGATCGGGCGGCCGGTCGCCAGCAAGCTTCCCTCCGCACCGTTG
Source organism: Candidatus Agrococcus pullicola (assembly GCA_019115685.1). GTDB lineage: Bacteria > Actinomycetota > Actinomycetes > Actinomycetales > Microbacteriaceae > Agrococcus > Agrococcus pullicola. The sequence continues at coordinate 5,077 of DXDC01000370.1, read as the reverse complement.
CGGTACATCGCCATAGACGAGTATCTGCGGCTCGAGCGGGAGTTGCCCGACTTCCGCATCCTGTGGCCGGGTTCTCTGACCTGGGGCGGCCAGGGGAGCTCTGCACGGCCGGGCGGCGAGGTCACGGACCTCCACGCGCTCGAGCCAGGCCTGATCTCGCCTCCCGCCCGGGCTCACTTCGCCCCCACCGACGGAGCATTCGACCCCGTGGAGGGGACGGAGTCGCTGGTCGCGGCAGCTGTTGCACGGGGCGCCGAGCTGCGTGTCGGCACGCCGGTGACCCGACTCGTCCGTGAGCGCGACACCGTGGTGGGGGTCGAGACCGCGGACGGGTTGCTTCCCGCCGCGACGGTTGTCGTTGCAGCGGGGACGGGTACCCCCGCCCTGTGCTCGAGCGTCGGCGTCGATGTGCCGGTGAGATCGTCGCCTTCCGTGCTGGTGCGGCTGCGCGCCGCACCGGGAACGGTTCGGACGATCCTCGATGCTCCTGAGCTGGAAGTCCGTCAGTGCCCGGACGGGACGCTCCTCGCTCCTGTCCGCTACTCGGGTGAAACGAACCGAACTGCGCTCCGCGCCACGGCTGAACGAGTTCGCCAGAAGGTTACCGAGACGTTCGGAATCCCTGAAGCGGAAATCCTCTCCGCTGAAATCGGTTGGCGGCCGATGCCCATCGACGACGAACCGATCATCGGTCGTGCGCCCGGTGCTGCAGGGCTCTACGTCGCGGTGATGCATTCCGCCGTCACGCTGGGCGCAGCAGCGGGCCGACTCGTCGCCGAGGAACTCGTAACGGGAGACGAGGCGCCTGAACTCGCCGGGTGCAGGATCGATCGATTCACTCGATGAATTCGGCGGTCGGGATGCGCGTCACCGCATAGACGGTACCCCGTCCCCCAGTGCCGGCCATTGCTCAGCCGCGGGGGTTCGTGAGAGTGGAATTCCCCGGTGCCGATCACATGGAGCGTGCGTTTCACACATTTGGAGAGATCCGATCCGGCGTGAGCGAGTCATCGCACGACGCACCTCCCCGGTGGAGCCGGAGCGGCAGAGGGCGAATCGGAGCACAGCACTGCCGCTAGGGGCGACCCCAGGAGCAATAGGGCGGCGACGAGCAAGGTGGTCGGAACGGGAGTACGCCTGTCCGTCCGTGCTCTCGAAGCCGTTCGCGGCTTCTATAGCAGTGTGTTCGATCGTTCCGATCTCGTGGCCGACGTGGGCAGCTTCTCGGAGAACTCCGTATCGACTGCCCGGGCCGGTATTCGGCCGAGTGCATACCGTGCGCCGTTGGTCACGACGAGCGCAGCGCCGCCCCTGCCACGATCCTCCGAAGGCCGTCGAGCGGACTGATCCGCGGAGTCCGTCGTTGCGAACGTTGTGCTCTTGGCGCGCTGGCATCGGATCGCGTCGACAATACGAGCCGACTCCGCCGCATCCCGTGTCGATAGCGATTGCCTCACCGGGAACGCATTCCCATACTCGGTGGGTCCCTGCTGGTCTTGTGGTGAGTGGAGTCGAGCAGTCGCCGTTGATGCATCTATTTCGACGAACCAGCACTAGTTGCGAGTTTGCTTGATTGTCGGAATGGTAGACAGGTACAACAAACAGCAGCAGAACGGTAGACGAAACATGAGTGAACCGAATACCCCTTCTGTACATGGAGAGGGGAATGATTCCGCCGCACCCGAGCGCGCCCGCACAGAAGTGATTCCGTCCGATCCGGGGCTCCCAGAGACCGTGCACCTGCCGGAAGAGGTGCAGATCGCCGATCACGACACCGATGACGAGATCACCCGGAAGCTTCAGAGTCACGGGGTGAAGATGGGCAAGGGCATGATCGCGCCAGCCGTGTTCTGGCCGTCGCTCATCGTGATCGTTCTCGTGTGCGCACTTGCGATCGCATTGCCCGACATCGTCGGCGGAGCGTTCAAATCGATCCAGAATTGGATCGTCGGAAACCTCGGCTGGTATTACATGCTCGCGGTAGGCGCCTTCATCGCCATCGCCGTGTTCATCGGGTTCTCCCGACTTGGTCGAATCAAACTCGGCCGTGACAACGACAAACCCGAGTTCAACATACTGTCATGGTTCGCGATGCTGTTTGCCGCGGGTATGGGAATCGGTCTCGTCTTCTACGGCGTCGGTGAGCCGCTGACTTATGCAACAGTTGACCCCAAACCCGGGTGGGACGGTACCGAAGCCGAACTCGCGGGCCTTGCGATGGCGCAGACGTTTGTCCACTGGGGCCTGCACCCCTGGGCCATTTACGCGGTCATCGGTCTCGCCATCGCTTACGCGATCCACCGTCGTGGTCGCCCCGTCTCGATTCGCTGGGCGCTCGAGCCGATTTTCGGTGAGCGTGTCAAGGGTTGGACGGGCGATGTCATCGACATACTCGCTATTTTCGGCACCGTGTTCGGAGTCGCGACGTCGCTGGGGCTCGGTGTGCAGCAGATCTCTGCCGGGATGGCCGCCATCGGGATTGTCGATCAGGTCGACAACACGATTCTGGTCGTGCTGATCATCGTGATTACACTCATCGCCATGGTGTCGGTCATCAGCGGCATCGGCGCTGGCATGAAGTGGCTCTCGAATATCAACCTCTCGCTCGCTGGCATCCTGCTCATCAGCGTGCTGCTGCTCGGTCCCACGTTGTTCCTCATGCAGAATCTGACCGAGTCGGTCGGGCTGTACTTCGCGAACTTCATGAATATGACGTTCGACGTCGGTGCGTTCCAGCGCGGCGAAGCAACCAGTTGGTTCGCCGGCTGGACCATCTTCTACTGGGGCTGGTGGATCTCCTGGTCGCCGTTCGTCGGCATCTTCATCGCGCGCATCTCGCGCGGACGCACCATCCGTCAGTTCGTCGCCGGTGTCCTTCTAGTTCCGACGCTTGTTGGGTTCATCTGGTTCTCCGTCATGGGAGGGTCGGGTCTGTTCCGGCAATTCTTCGGTGCCGGGGATCTCGTGCAAGACGGCGAAGTCGACGTCGAGAGCGCCCTCTTCCAGGTGCTTGGTGATCTGCCGTTCGGGATGATCTTCTCGATTCTCGGCATCATCCTGGTTGCGATCTTCTTCATCACTTCGTCCGACTCGGGATCGCTCGTTGTCGACATGCTCGCCTCCGGCGGTCACCCGAACCCGCCGACCTGGTCGCGCGTGCTGTGGGCGGTGCTCGAGGGGGTCGTGGCTATTGCGCTGCTGCTCGCCGGCGGGCTGCAGTCGCTCCAGGCGGCTGCGCTGGCCACAGCCCTTCCATTCAGCATCGTGTTGCTGCTGATGGGGTGGGCGACGATCAGAGCGTTGCAGGTCGACCACAAGGTGCTCGACCGCGCGGAACGCGTGGAGCACGTTGATCGCCTCACGGCGCATGTTTCCAACGAACTCGCCGGGCACATCCCCGAGCATCCGGGGGTCTCGACGTGGGTCGACGAACGGGTCGATGATCGGATCGACTACCGGCTGTCTCGCACTCGAGGTTTGTTCAGGCGTAAGTCGGAAGACAGTAACTGAGCCAGTACGTTAAGGAGCAAGACGCCTGCCGAGAAGTGCTCTCGGCAGGCGTCTTGCTCGTTTCACTGACTGCCCGGCTGGGTTGGGGAGCGCTCGGCGGAGTGCGCCGGGTTGGGATGCGCTCAGTGCGCGACTTCAGTCGGAATTCTTCGATAATTCCGACCCGAACCCCGCACTGAGCTCTCGCGTCTTACTGCCTGTTTTCGAAGCTTTTCACGCGGCGGGCTGATGAAGCCTCGATCAGGAGTGCTTCGTGATCATCGGACCCCGTGCGGCTTCAGGGCCCCGGCGAGGATGTCGGTCAGGAGGGCTGCTTGCGATCCGTCCTCATCCAGATCGGGATCCAGAATGGTGACTTCCAGGCCGGTAGCGCCCGGCAGCGCCAGCAGATCACTCAACAGCTCGGTGAGCTGCGCGGGATCCAGCCCTCCGGGAGTGGGCGAGTCGACGGCGGGCAGGACGGACGGGTCGAGTATGTCGGCATCGACGTGGATCCAGAACCCATCGAGATCCTCTCGGTCGAGCACGTCGCGTGCATCGGCGATGGAGATATCGGAACCGGCGGTAAACGCGATGCCGCTCTCAGATATATGGCGGATATCTTCGTCTTCGCGAACTCCGAGCACGATCACGTCTTCGTCTCTGAAGTACGGGCGCAGTCCGTCGATGTCGGTCAGGTAGTCGTCGCCTCTTCCGGTGACCAGCGCGAGATCTTCTCCCGCGGCTGCCCCGACGTGGGCTGAGTTGCCGAGATGTCGGAAATCTGCGTGCGCATCGAGGTACGCCAATCCGTATCGACCCTTTCGCCGCAGCGAAAGAGCCGGACCGAGCAGAATCGAACAGTCGCCGCCCAGGACCAAGGGAAAATCGCCAGATTCCAAGTGGGCGCTGACGCGGGTCGCCAGTCGACGGGAGTATGCGGCAATGGATCGTCCGTTGCGCACGCCGTCACCGGGCTTCCAGGTCGCCACGTACCGAGGGGGAACTACGGCCCCTGCGTCCACGGCACCGAGTCTGCCTACGAGACCGGCATCGCGAAGCGCCCAGGGATTCTTGTAACAGCCCGGTACCGCACCTTCGACGGGCGGGCTGAGACCCAGGTTGGACGGTGCGTCCAGCACCACGAGAAGGGCGTCAGGTGTTAAACTGTTCATAGTGCTGACACTAGCAAGCGAGGTACATATGCGCCAGTATGCAGAAACGGGGCTCGTTGCGCTGGATCTAGCCAATACGTGGGATGAGTATCTCGAGAATCCCGAGCGGCTGCCCGATCTGACCGCACTCGAGCGGTTTCTGAAGGAGCTTGGCGGCGAGCGGAGCGATTTGCGATTGCGGGCTAGCGACTTGGAGGCAGTACGTGCAGTGCGAGATCGGTTGTGCGTCGTGCTGGGCAGCGTTCTCGAGGAGCGGACGAGCGCGTTGGCCCGGTGGGTGAGCGATGCTGCGCCAGGGGTGTTGGTGCTGGAAGTCGAGGGTGCTCCGAGGCTCCGGCCGACAGTCAAGCGCGGTGCCGGGTTGGCCGACCGGCTAGCGGTGCGCGCAATGGCAGAATTGCTGGACCTGGCGG
>DXDC01000042.1 GCA_019115685.1 Candidatus Agrococcus pullicola | reverse complement strand
ATTGATGGCGCCTTGGGGATCCCCTCGCTCGAGAAGAGTCTCGACCAATGCCTCGAAGGCGTCGCCACGAACATCGTGCAGCTCGGCGACTGCCGGAGCAAGCCATATCTCGTCGGCCATATCGCCGAACGGCGCACCTCGCCACAGAGTCAGCGCATCCGTGAGGGCTTGGACCTTCTGCGATGACGCCCCCATCCGCCGGGCATCCTCGACTGCGCCTTTGAACCGTCCGGCGTCGAAAGTGTCAGTGTCCAGGATGAGTTGATAGCCGGCAGGAGTATGGGTGAGCCGCTCACGCGCGCCAAGGCGAGCCTGGTCGAGTGCAGTGCGCAACCGAGAGAGCTTGGCTTGCAGCACCTTTTTGGGATTGGCCGGCAGATCACCGTTCCAGAGGCGGTCGATCAGCGTATCGGCGGGCACCGGTTCACCGTCGGCAGCAGCCAATGCGGCCAGCAACAAGCGCAGATGGCGTTCGGCCACCTGTACCTCGGCGCCCTCATTGGTAATGAGCCGAACGTGACCCAGCACCTCGATTCGCATACGACCGATCCTACGTTGAGCACGCGGCAGCGCCCGAACCCCGGCTGGCCGCAGAGCCGAACGCGTCTTTGAATCGCCCCGGGGGTTTCTGGAGGCTTCATTCGTTGGAAGGATGAAGAACATGGTTGGACCGAGTAAGTATCCGAGGGAGTTGCGGGAGCGGGCGGTCCGGATGGTGTCCGAGTCGCTGGCGAGCGGGGACTATCCGAGTGAGTTCGAGGCGATCTGTACGATCGCGGTGAAGCTGGGTATCGGGTCGCCGGAGACGTTGCGGAAGTGGGTGCGTCGGGCGGAGATTGATGCCGGGCAGCGTCCCGGTAAGACCACCCAGGAGCTGGCGGAGATTCGTGAGTTGAAGCGTGAGAATGCGGAGCTGCGGCGTGCGAATGAGATCCTCAAGTCGGCGTCGGCTTTCTTCGCGGCAGAGCCAGGCCGCCCACCCAAGTATTAGTGGAGTTCATTACCGAGCATCGTGCCCGGTTCGGGGTCGAGCCAATCTGTCGCGTGCTGACCCAGCATGGCGTCAGGATTGCCCCGTCGACGTATTACGACGCTCGCAACCGGCAGCTCTCGAAGCGGGCGTTGCGTGATGCGGAGGTGACCGAGCTGATCCATCAAGCACGACAGCAACGGTTCGTGGATCGGTTCGGCGCTCGGAAAATGTGGCTGCATCTGCGCCGGGCCGGCCATGATGTCGCCAGGTGCACGATCGAACGGCTCATGCGATGCAATGGTTGGGTGGGAACCACCAGGGGCAAGCGTGTCCGCACCACGACACCGAACCCGGCCAATCACCGTCCGGTCGATTTGGTCGACCGGGTCTTCGCCGCCACGGCCCCGAATCAGCTCTGGGTTGCGGACTTCACCTACGTTGCGACCTGGTCAGGCATGGTCTACGTCGCGTTCATCATCGATGTGTTCTCCCGCCGCATCGTCGGCTGGCGAGCTGCGACACGGATGACCACCCAGCTCGTGCTCGACACCCTCGAGCACGCCATCTGGACCCGCGAAATCGCTGGCGTAACCGACCTATCCGGGCTGATCCATCACACCGATGCCGGCAGTCAATACACGTCGTTCGCCTTCACGCAACGACTGATCGACGCGGGCGTGGATGCTTCGGTCGGTTCCGTGGGCGACGCCTACGATAACGCGCTCTCCGAGTCATGCATCGGCGCATACAAAGCCGAGCTGATCCGTCCCGACGGGCCCTGGCGCAGCGTCGAGCACGTCGAGATCGACACCCTGCACTGGATCGACTGGTTCAACCACCAGCGCCCCCACGAATCGATCGACGACCTCACACCGGCAGAAGCCGAACGCGTCTACGATGCAACAAGAAACCATCTCCACCCAACCGGGTAGAGACACAAAACGAAGTGTCCAGAATCACCGGGGCGGTTCAGTAGAGACCTTCGGCGGCCTCGTCTGCGACGGGGAGCAGGCCGATGTCGTCGACCACGATGAGGTCAGCACGGAGGACGCGTGCGACGGTGCGGGTGACCGTGTCGTCGGGGCGGTGCGCGCGGATCAGCGTGCCGAGGTCCTCCAGCCGGAACCACGCGACCTTCAGGCCTTGCTCGACGGCGTGCTGGCCGAGCGCTTCGAGGAAAAACGTCTTCCCGGTGCCGGCGGGCCCGCAGATCACGAGGTTCTCCCGCCGGTGCACCCATTCCAGGGTCCGCAGCGCCTGCTGCGTGGGCGCCGGGATCGTCGACAGGGATGGGTCCCAGGAGTCGAAGGTCTTCCCGGTGGGGAAACCGGCGGCTTTGCGGCGGGCTGCGAGCATGGAGCGGGAACGGCCGGCGATCTCCTCGTCCAGCAGCGCCTTGACGATCTCCGCGGGCTCCCAGCGTTGCGCTCTCGCGGTCGCGAACACGTCCGGTGCGATGCCGCGGGCATACGGCATCTTCAGCTGCCGCATGATCTGTTCCAGCTCGGCCGGGATGGGCGGCGCGGCAGGCGTCGCAACGCTCACAGCTCCTCCTCACCCGTTGCGGTGCTCTCGCAGGCGGGGACGATCACTGCCCTCGGCTGGCTGATCGCAGCCCACCCGGACGTGCCCTGCGCGAGCGACCTCGATTCGGACGCGGCCCTCGCCGGAGCGGCGGCGACCCTCGCGCCGAGGATGGAGGCGAGATCGCCGGTGTCGAACGGCCGTAAGTCGCCGCGACCCCGAGCGCCTCATCGACCGTGTGGATCCCGTGGATCCGCGCGAGCTGGACAGCTTCCCGCATCTTCTGATTCATC
>DXDC01000369.1 GCA_019115685.1 Candidatus Agrococcus pullicola | reverse complement strand
GCGCGATCAGCATGATCAGCAGCACCCACGGCCCGTACATCAGCGCGAAGGCGTAGATCGCGACGAGTGAGAACGGCGCCAGCATGAGCAGCCCGTAGAGCACCTTGGACACGGTTGGTCCGAGCAGTGTCGCGAGCGTTCGTTTTCCGGCTGCTCGATCGGTCTCCACATCGCGAATGTTGTTGACCAGCATGGCCGCAGCGGCCAGCAGTCCCAGCGCAACGCCGATGATGACGGCGTCCTCCAGAATCTCACCGCTCATCGCAAACACGGTGCCGACGACGGCAACGGGGCCGAAGAAGAGACCGCTGACGAGCTCACCGAGAGCCATATAGCCGTACGGTCGCTTGCCTCCCGTGTAGAACCACGCCGCCAGAATTGCCACGATGCCGACCGCGAGGAGCCACCATTGCTGCCCGAGAAGTACCGCGGCGATACCTGCAGCGCCTCCTGCGGCGAGGAAACCGAGGGCAACGTTCCGCACTGTTTTCGGAGCGGCCTTGCCGGAACCCGTGAGGCGTCCCGGCCCGACTCGGCGCTCATCGGTGCCGCGCACACCATCCGAATAGTCGTTCGCGAAGTTCACACCGATCTGCATGAACAGCGCCAGCAGCAGGCACAGCACCGCGATGGGCCAGTTGAAGAGGTCATTGAACACGGCAATGCCGCTTGCTGCGGCGACTGGTCCGACCGCCATGCCCAGCGTCCTGGGCCGAGCGCCCTTCACCCAGTCCCGCGGAGTGGCAGGGCCCAGCGCAGGGTCGACGGCAGCTTTCCGTTTCGCCGGATTTCCGCTGCGCTTTGCTTGTTCTCGTCGCGTTGTGCGACGCCTGGCCCGTTCGTTCATCGCATCCAGCGTAGAGGGTTTTCGCATTCGAGCCGCTGCGGCCGGCGCAGCAGCTCAGCCGAACAGTCTGCGACGCGTGGACTTCTGGGCGGTTCTGCTGGCGACGAGGCGTTTGAGTTTGCGGCGGTCGGGCTTGCCCGAGTGCGTGGTGGGGATGGCCGAGACCGTCACGACGTGGTTGGGTCTGGCGGGTTTCCCGAGCGCGTTGCCGACGGCGGAGCGAATTTCTGCCAGTGACGGCCTGGATGTTGTCACGACAACGGGAACTTCGCCCCACTTCGGGTCGGGTCCCGCCACGACGACGGCGTCAGCTGCGAACACTTGCACGACGTGCTCGACCGCGGCGAGCGAGACGTTCATGCCGCCCGAGACGATCACGTCGTCGATACGCCCCGAGACCTGCAGTTGGCCGCCGATCAGCGCTCCGGCATCTCCGGTCCGGTACCAGCGGGTACCGCCGGCGTCGCGGTAGAAGCGCTGTTCGGTGAGCTCCGGCTCGTCGTGGTAGCCGTCTGCGAGCGTTGGCCCGGAAATCTCGATCTGGTCGGTTATGCGGATCTTCACGTCCCCGATCGGTCTGCCGTCCCATACGCAGCCGCCGCAGGTCTCCGTGGCGCCGTACGTCCGAGTGACCTGCCAACCGAGCATGGATGCTTTCTCGATCAACCCGGCCGGGGCCCGTTGGCCACCGAGCAGAATACGATCCAGGCGACGGATCGGGGCGATGAAGGACCGCTCGATTTCGGCCGCATCCACGAGCCTGGCGAGCTGAGCGGGCACGAGCGACGTGTACCTGCGATCGTGTTCGAGCGTTTCAACGGCCTCCACAAAGGCCTCCGCTGTGAAGGATCCGGAGGTGCGCACGAGCGGTGCCCCGGAAGTCTCGTTGCGCCAGATCACGTTCTTCGCAGCCACGAACGCCTCCGGCAGCGACAGCACCCACTGGCCTGGCCCGCCGAGACGTTCGTTCGCGGCCTCGGTGGCTGCGCGAACGGCCTCCTCGGACAGTACGACGCTCTTCGGGGCGGCAGAGGAGCCGGAAGTCTCGAGAATGTAGCTCATAGTCGCCGCTCCATCAGAACCTCCATGGGTAGGGGGACCAGTCGGGGTCGCGCTTCTGCAGGAAAGCATCGCGCCCTTCCACGGCCTCATCGGTGCCGTACGCCAACCTTGTCGCCTCTCCTGCGAACAGCTGCTGGCCGACAAGGCCGTCGTCCACTGCGTTGAACGCATACTTCAGCATACGGATCGCCGTCGGACTCTTGGTGAGAATCTCGTCCGCCCACTCGATCGCGGTCGACTCCAACGCGTCGTGCGGTACGGCAGCATTGATCGCACCGTGTCGCTCAGCGCGCTCCGCCGAGTACTCCCTGGCAAGGAAGAAGACTTCGCGCGCGAACTTCTGGCCGGTCTGCCTGGCCATGTACGCGCTGCCGTAACCGGCGTCGAACGAACCGACGTCGGCATCGGTCTGCTTGAATTTCCCGTGTTCGATGCTCGCGATGGTGAGGTCGCACACCACGTGCAGCGAGTGACCGCCGCCAGCCGCCCATCCGGGCACGACCGCGATCACGACTTTCGGCATGAACCTGATCAGACGCTGCACCTCGAGGATGTGCAACCTGCCGGTTCTTGCCGAGTCGATCGGGTCGGCAGCAGCCGTGCCCTCTTGGTACCGGTAGCCGTCACGCCCGCGGATGCGCTGGTCGCCCCCCGAGCAGAAGGCCCAGCCGCCGTCTTTCGGGCTCGGCCCGTTCCCCGTGAGCAGCACGACGCCGACGCGGGGGTCGACCCTGGCGTCCTCGAGCGCCGTGTAGAGCTCATCGACCGTGTGCGGCCTGAACGCATTGCGCACCTCCGGACGGTCAAAGGCGATACGGGCGATGCGTCCGTCCGGCGACCGATGCGATGTGATGTCGCTGAATTGCTCGGAGCCAGTCGCGGGCTGCCAGAACGTCGGGTCGAAGAGTGCGGAAACAGTCACTGCATCAGGATATCGATGCAGACATCACAGCAGGATCATCTCAACAATTGCCATGGGACCGACCGGGTTGGAGATCACGAGCGTACCCGCTGCGATGATCGCCATCCATCTGTTGAAACTCCCCCGCTGCACGAAGCACATGATGACGCCGGCGAGTACCAGCAGCGAGAGTATTCCCCAGAACGGCAGGATCGCGTAGAACGCATCGATGCTGAGGAAGATCATCTGGAACATTCCGACGGCAGCGATCAGCAGGTGCAGTCCCGCGGCAACCGCGGTCATGATTCCCCACAGCGTTGATCGCTTGATCTCCTCGCCCGGTCGCAACCTCGTTCCGACGATCCAGGGCACGTCCTGGGCATCCTGCTGGGGTCCGGCGGATGCTCCGTCCGAGAGGAGTGCCGCATTCATCGGATACTGCCCGTGAGGAGGTTGTCCGCCGGTAGCGAATGGTTCAGCAGTGCTCTGCGGGTTCGCCAGCGGCGCACCCAGGGGGTTCGCTCGCTGCCCCGCGGCCCCTTGCGGGAATGCCACTGGTCGACCCAGCGGGTTACCGTACTGCGGCCGTTGCGATCGGGGCGGCTGCCCGTGCTGCCCCATCGGATTTCCGTACCCGGACGGATTCGGCTGAGGAGGAGTCCCGTTGGTCATATGTTTCAGTCTGCACCACAACCCATAGGGATTATCTGGGCAAACTCTGAACTCCAGCAGGAAGAATAGACGTATGCAGTGGACACTTCCGTTCGCGCTGGAACACCTGCGCGTGGTCAGAATTCCGATGTCAGTCCGGTTCCGTGGCGTCGACATTCGCGAGGTCGCGCTCTTCAACGGCGACGGTTTGACCGGCTGGGCGGAGTGGAGTCCGTTTCTCGAGTACGGCCCTGCCGAGGCCGCGACGTGGCTGGCGGCGTGCATCCGGTCGACGGTGGAGCGGCCCGAGCTCAAGCGCGACAGGGTACCTGTGAACGCAACGCTACCCGCAGTAGAACCTGAACGCGTGCAAGCAGTGCTCGCGCGCTACGGCCTGTGGCGGACGGTGAAGATCAAAGTGGCCGAGCGGGGTCAGAGCCTCGAGGACGATCTCGCGCGCGTCCGGAGTGTGCGGGAACAGCATCCCGATGCGCGCATCCGCATAGACGCCAACGGCGGCTGGGACGTCGATCAGGCCGAGCGAGCCCTGCGCGCGCTTGCCGGATTCGATCTCGAGTACGCAGAGCAGCCGGTCGCTACCGTCGAGCAGCTCGTGCAGTTGCGTCGCCGCTTCGACGAAGTTCCCATCGCTGCAGATGAGAGTATCCGCAAGGCCGCCGATCCGCTTCGCGTTGCCCAACTGGGCGCAGCGGACATCATCGTTGTCAAGGTGCAGCCGTTGGGCGGTGTGAGCAGGGCGCTGGAGATCATCGACGAAACAGGTCTTCCGGCCGTCGTTTCGAGCGCGTTGGAGACGAGTGTCGGACTGGCCGAAGGTGTGCAACTCGCTGCGGCGCTCGACGAGCTCCCCTACGACTGCGGTCTCGCGACGGGCGCCCTGTTGAACGCGGACATCACGCATGAACGCATGCTGCCTACCTGGGACGGCAGCGCTGCTGTGCTGCCGTCCATCCTGCCGACGGTGGACGAACACCTCGTCAACCAACTCGCGGCACCCGAGGAGCGCCAGGAGCACTGGCGGGAACGCCTTCGACAAGCATGGGAGCACCTTCCGGCCGATGTCGCCGGCTGACGAGACGCCTCGCGGTCGCTCCCTACAGCCCCGAGTAGGCGTGCAGACCTTCGAAGTAGACGTTGACGACCGCGTAGTTGAACAGGATCGTGCCGAAGCCGATGAGGTTCAGCACCGCCGAGGCTGTGCCACGCCAGCCCCGCGTCGAACGCGCGTGCAGATAGCCCGCGTAGACGACCCAGATGATGAACGTCCAGACCTCTTTCGTGTCCCAGCCCCAATAGCGGCCCCAGG
>DXDC01000368.1 GCA_019115685.1 Candidatus Agrococcus pullicola | reverse complement strand
CCGACGAGACCTCCCACAAGCGCGTGCGAGCAGTGCTGACCTACCTCCGGCAGTGACCCTCCTGCCCATGCCCGATCACTGCCATAGGCTGAGAACCGTAGAAACCTGCCGATCAAGACCGGATTACTTTTGCGTCCCCGCGGGGTTCCCTCTTCGGTGTAATACCGCGTCATCGGTGTTGAGAGCGGGTGGTGATCATCGATCGCGTCGATGAGCGCGCCAGATTATTCTGGCGGAGCAGTGAACCGCCCTGGGTTTGGTTCCGATCCGTGTTCGAGAGGATTGGGATATGCCATCGAAGTACCCGCAAGCGTTCAAGGATCGTGCCGTGCGCATGGTGCAGGATCGGCTCGAGGCCGAGGAGGACGGTCTGACGCGGTATCAGGTGATCAAGGAGACCGCGCCGAAGCTGAACGTGTCGATCGAGGGGCTGCGGCGTTGGGTCGAGCAGTCCGAGGTCGATGCCGGTAGCCGTCCTGGAGCGACATCGGATGCGCAGGCTGAGATCAAGCGCCTCAAGCGCGAGATCGCGGAGTTGCGGCGCGCGAACGAGATCCTGAAGACCGCGTCGGCGTTTTTCGCCGCGGAGCTCGACCGGCCCACGCCGAGATGATCGCCTACGTCGATACGTATCGTGATCAGTTCGGGGTCGAGCTCATCTGTCGCACTCTCGCTGCGACAGATGGTGGGTTCCTCACGTCCCGCGGATACCGAGCAGCGAAGACCCGTCCCGCAAGTGACCGGCAGCTGCGGGACGCGGAGCTGTTACCCGTGATCGAACGCATCTATGCAGAGAACTACGGCGTCTATGGAGCCCGGAAGATCTGGCGCTCGATGCGTCGTGAGGGCTGGCAGATCGGCCGCGACCAGGTCGCCAGACTCATGCGAATCGCGGGTTTGGAAGGCGTGATCCGGGGACGAAAACCCCGCACAACGAGGCCTGCCTCGATGCCGGATGATCGGCCGGACCTTGTCGAACGGCGCTTCCGAGCGGAGCGCCCGAACCGGCTCTGGGTCGCGGACATCACCTACGTCCGCACCACGGCCGGGTTCTGTTACACCGCGTTCGTGACCGACGTGTTCGACCGGAAGATAGTCGGCTGGGCGACCCGGGCGACAATGCGCACCGAGGATCTCCCCCTTGAGGCCCTCGAGCACGCACTCATCTCCGCGAAGGGTCACGCGCTCGACGACCTCGTGCATCATTCGGATCGCGGAGCTCAATACGTTTCCATCCGCTACTCCGAGCGCCTCGCCCAGGCCGGCATCACCGGCTCCGTCGGAAGCGTCGGTGACAGTTACAACAATGCCCTCGCCGAGGCCGTGAACGGTCTCTACAAGGCCGAACTCATCCACGCCCGGCCCGCCTGGCCATCGGTCACCGAAGTCGAGTTCCAGACCATGAACTGGGTCGACTGTGAATCGTACTGGGTTCGATGGAGACTCGGATTATTGGATTCCGACTAGGGGTTGGTCGTTCCGTTGGGCAGCATAGTGTGCCTGCTCGTATTCGACCGGGGGTAGGTCGTCGAGGTAGCCGTGCAGGCGCTGATTGTTGTGCCAGTGCACCCATCCCAGGGTGGCCAGCTCGACGTCCTCGACGCTCTTCCAGGGTCCACGCTCGTCGCGGATAGGCCCGCGGATCAGCTCGGCCTTGTAGTAGCCGTTGACCGTCTCGGCCAGTGCATTGTCGTAGCTATCGCCGACCGTCCCGATCGAGGGGACAGCGCCGAGCTCGGCGAGGCGCTCCCCGTAGCGCAGGGACGTGAATTGCGACCCTGCGTCGCTGTGGCATCGGAGTCCTGCCAGGTGCGCACCGCGGGAGGCGCGGGCCATCTCGATCCCGTCGAGGACCATCTGGGTGCGCATGTGGGCCGCGACCCGCCAGCCCACGATCATCCGGGAAAACGCGTCGATGATGAAACACACATAGGCGATCCCGGCCCAGGTAGGTACAAACGTCAGATCCGTCACCCACAGGTCGTTCGGGGAACTGGCGGTGAAGTCCCGCTTGACCAGGTCCGGATGCCTCGGCGCGCCTTCAGCGGGGCGAGTGGTACGCACCCGCTTGGTCCGTACCACCCCGGCGATGCCCTCGGCGCGCATCAGCCTCCCGACCTGGTCCCGGCCCACCTCGAAGCCGGCGCGGCGGGCGGCCTTCCACAGTTTCCGCACTCCGTAGACGCGGTAGTTCTCCTCCCACAGCGCCCGCAGCATCGGCCGCAGTTCGACATCCCGCACGGCCCGCGCTGACGGGGTGCGGGTCTTGGCGGCGTAGTACGTGCTCGCAGCCACCTGCAACACCCTGCAGATGGGCTCGACCCCGAGCCGGCGACCAGCCACCACCTCGTCCTTGATCGCCTCGATGAATACGACTATCTCTTCGATGGGCGGTCGAGCTCCGCCGCGAAGAAACTGGCAGCCCGCCGCAGAATCTCGTTGGTTCGGCGCAGCTCCCGGTTCTCCTGCTCCAGCACCTTGAGCCGCTCGGACTCCCCGGTGCTCACCCCCGGCGCCTGGCCATCGTCGATATCGGCCTGCTTGACCCAGGTCCGCACCGACTCCGCCCCATACCCCAGCTGGTCAGCGACCCGTTTCACCGTGCCCTGAGACGTGCCCAACTCGGCCCGCAACGTGCGCACCATACGCACCGCAGCGGCCTTCTCCTCCTCGCTATACCGACGCGACGTCGGCCCAGCCACCTGCTTGCTCGCCATGACTCCATCCTCGCTTCAAAACTCAGGAGTCTCCACCGAACCCAGTACGGTTCAACTGGTGGAATCACCGCCGCCTGCACGAAGCTCTCGACTACGCCACCCCAGCAGAGACCGAAACCGCCTACTATCAAACCCGTGACGCCGCGCCGGCACTCACATAAACAGCGGAACAGAACCCAGGGCGGTTCAGTCACCTACCCCGGCACGCACGACCCCCTCGTGACGCCGGAGACGTTCGAGCAGGTGCAGACGATCCTGCGGCAGAACCACATCGTCGGCGATAAGCCTCAGAAGTACGACCACTACCTCAAAGGCTCGATCTACTGCGCTTGCGGGAAGCGGCATGTTCGAGCGGCCC
>DXDC01000367.1 GCA_019115685.1 Candidatus Agrococcus pullicola | reverse complement strand
TCGCCATGGTCTTCAGTCTACGCCGCCGAACCACACGGATCCGTCGCGCATGATCGCGATGGTGCCGTGCTCGTCAGTGCGCAGCGCAGTGCCGCCCGAGCCGGTGATCGCGTTCAAGCATGCGGGTGTGGGATGCCCGTACCCGTTCTCCCCCACGCCCACCAGCACGGCATCGGCACCGACCCGGTCGTACAGGGGCGGATGCTGGTCAGCACTGCAGTGATGCGCGGCCAGCAGCAGCGCCGATTCAGGCATCGAATCGACAAGACGTCGTTGCTCGGTCTCCCCGAGATCCCCGAGGATCACGAGGAAGACATCGGTGTCGCCGTGTTCGCGGAAAGCCAGCGCAAGCGACGCCGGATTCCCCGGTTCCATGGCGGGCTCCGGCCACAGCACGTCTACGAGCATCGTTCCCACTGTGACACGGGCACCGGCACCGACTTCGCGCGTGTCCGCACCGTTCTCGCGCAACAGTGCAACGAGCTGAGCGTCCTCCTGCGTCATCGGCCCGTGCACAACGGTGTCGACCCTGCCGCCCAGCGCCGGTGCAGCACCGGAGTGATCGAGGTCGAAGTGCGTCAGGAACAGCACGTCCAGCTGCCGCACGCCGGTTGTCCGCAGGCATTCTTCCAGCTTGTCCACGTGCTCTCCCGTATCGATCAGTACCGTGGCGCCTCCTACGCGCACGAGTGTCGCGTGCCCTTGCTGCACATCGCATTGGACAACCCGCCAATCTGCGAGGACTGCTCGCCGGATGGTCTCCGGAACGCTCACGAGGCTCGTGGCCAGCAACGCCGCCAGAGCGACGACCGCGACTCCCAGTCTTCGACCGCGTAAAAGCATTGCAATTCCAGCGATGCCGACGGCCGCGAGCAGGGCTCCTGCGAGGCCATCCGCCCAGGGTATGCGCCACGGCCCGACGGCCTCGCTCAGCCTGGCGAGGGAGGCTATCCACGCCGCTGCCGGCCAAGCGAGCCACGCCACGAGCGTCCCGACAACCGGCACGAATTGACTCGCGATGCAAGCTATCAATCCGACGACGGTCACGATGGGAGCCGCAGGGGCGGCGGCCAGGTTCCAGAGGACGGATAGCGGCTGCACACCGTTGTCCAGCATAATCAGCACCGGCAAAACCCACAGCTGCGCTGCGACCGGCACGGAGATTGCGAACGCGAGTGGCGCCGGCATGTAGCAGGCGAGTCGCTCCGCAATCGGCTTCGAGTGCACGATGAGGCCCGCCGTCGCTAACACCGAGAGCACGAACCCCACGCTCGTCGCGAGCGTCGGATTCACGATGAGGCCAACGAGCACCGCGAGTGAGAGCAACGGAACCGCTCCTCGCGGCTGGCCGCGCAAGAAGCCCAGGAGGGCGATAATCGCCATGAGCGACGCGCGCACAACGGAGGGTTCCGGCGTGACCAGTATCACGAAAGCCGCCAGCGCGACGAGCGCAACGGATATCCGAACCCACCTTCGTGCTCCGAGCACCGTTGAGACACCGAAGGCGGCTGCCGTCACGATTGCGCAGTTCGCTCCGGACACCGCCGTCAGGTGCGAGAGGCCCGCCTCGAGCATCGCGTCCTGCAGCGTGTCGTCGACACGTGAGGTATCACCGATCGCGAGGCCGGCCAGCAGCGCCCCTCCGTCACCCGGCAGCGGCTCATTCGCCAGCTGGAACGATGCTCGCCACTCCGCGCTCCACTGCGCGAACAAGGGCCGGTCGACGACACGCGCGTCTTTGCAGTCCAACACCCAGTTGTCCAGGAACAACCAGGTATCGCAGTGGGCGCTGAGCACCGTTCCGAACCCGAGCTCACCCGGATGCACCGTGCCGTGTTCGCCAACCGCATCGAACAGAATAGCGGGACCACTGTCGCGTGCGTCTCCGCAGTCGGCCGACAGAACGGTGGCCGCGGCAGGCAGCGCGTTGCCGGAGTCCAGCCGCACGAGCGCGTCGCACCTCCCAGTTTCCGCATCCACCGCTGCCGGCTCCTGCGCCCCTCGAACGACGAGCAGCGCAGCGATCGCGCAGGCGACGGCGATGACTGCGAAGAGCCCCGCCGATGCCTTGCGACGCAGCAGCACCGCTGTCACGAGAGCCATGAGCATCCCGGAGCCGGTTACGACTACGATGGCTCCGGCCTCCAACGCAGTGAACTCGACCAGAGCGAGCGCAAGCCACCCGGTTGCGACCGGAATGGCCAGTCGGAAGTCCGCGGGCGTCTTCACACGGTCACCAGCGGGCGCAGTTGCTCCATCATCGCCGGCCCGATGCCGCTGACGTCTTCCAGCTGGTCGACGGTAGAGAACGGCCCGTGCTCATCGCGATGCGCCACAATCGCTGCCGAAACCGATGGTCCGACCCGAGGGAGCTGTTGGAGCTCTTCCGCCGTCGCCCTGTTGATGTTGATGAGGTCGTTGCCGTCGTCAACGGCTTCTGCTTCGCCTTCGACAGGCACGAGCAGCTGTTCGCCGTCTTGCACTTCACGCGCGAGGTTGATGCTGTCAGAAGCGGCGTCTTCGCTGAACCCTCCCGCCCCGGAGATAGCGTCGACAACTCTGGCACCGGGCGCTAAGACGACGATACCGGGCCGCTCCACCGCGCCCTGCACGTCGACAAGGAGTTCTCCGCTCTCCGTGTGCTCCTCATCGACCCCGATGACGACCTCTGAGCTCTGCGAGGATGTCCCGACCGCGTTCACGATCGCGCCTCCCGCGACCGCACCGATCACGAGCACGACAGCTGCCCCTACACCTAGACGCCAGTTTTCCCTCGCCACGAGCACCACCGTGGCATGAAGTGCCACCCCACCATAGGAACAGTCCCGCTCCCTGTGGAGGGAACGGGACTGTTGAGCGCGAGTTGCTGCGACTACGCGCGCTGCACGGTAATCGACCATTCAGCCGGGCCGCGCTTGACGAATTCCGTCACCGGGTATCCGTTCTCGGCCGCCCACTGCGGCAGCGAGTCGGTCGCCTGCGTGCAGTCGAAGTCGATGACGAGTTCGTCTCCGACGGGGATCTCGGCAATTGCTCGTTTCGCCTCAACGAGCGGGAAGGGGCATACCTGTCCGACGGTCTCCAGAATGTGCTTGGCCATGATGTTCTTTCCTTTGCAGTCGTTGTCAGTTGCCGACGGAGGCGAGAACCGGTCGTGCAGTTGCTCCGTTTCGACGATGGTTCGTGATGAACAGTCTGGTCGCGACACCGGTGCCGACGATCATGAAGACCAGGGATGTCCACCCCTGGAATCCGAACGTCGCGGTGTTCACCATCGCGTTGCCGATGGTGCACCCGCCCGCCCAGGCCGCTCCCCACCCCATCAGGATGCCGCCGAAGATGGATCGGACGCTCGTGCGTGCATCCGGGACTCTGATCTTGAACTCTCCCGAACCGACTGCTGCAATGAACGAACCGATCAGCAGGCCGAGAACGAGCATGACTCCCCAGTCGACGAGCGCGAGATCGCCCGTGGCGAGGAACACGCCGATGTTGGCGGAGGGGCCAGTGATGCCGAGCCCGGACTCCCGCCCCGTCACCCAGGACAGCGGCCACGCCGCTGTCGCGATGACACCGATGATCGCGGCGGAGACGAACGGGTGCCACGGCTTCTCGAACAGCAGGTGCGCGATGCCTGTCTTCGTCGCGGGAAGGGATGCTCTCCGCACCTTGCGCTCCAGGCGGAGATGCCGAGCGACGACGAGCCCGACTCCGGCGACGAGCAGCGTCACGAGAATCCACGGATTCACCCCGAACGCCTCGTAGATACTGCCCTCGGGCAGCGTCACCGAACGCACAGCGTCCGTCGATGTCGCGAGCGGCCCGAAGCGGAAGGCAGCTGCACCGACGATGTAGAAGATCAGGGCCAGCCACGAACCGACCAGGCCTTCGCCCGCACGGTAGTACGTTCCGGTAGCGCAGCCGCCGGCGAGCACGATCGCGAAGCCGAAGATGAAGCCACCGAGAACAGCACCGAGCCAGGGAAAGTCGCCAGTGCTGAGACTTATGACACCGAGCGCGTCGAACGCGAAGACGCCAATCGACTGCACTGCGACGATCACCATGAATGCCGTGAGCCACCGGGTGCTGCGAAGCGTGAAGAGGTCACGAAATGCACCGGTGACGCAGAAGCGGCCCCGCTGGAAGACGAACCCGAGAACGGTGCCGAGAAGTAAGCCTGTGAGAATCATGCTGGCAATACCATCAGGCAACCAGCCAATAGCTCAAGTAATGTTACCCATCATTACACCTCATGGGGAGGTGCGGGAATGCTACTTCGCGACGAAATTCACCAGTTTCGGAGCACGAACGATGACTTTGATGACGGCTCCCTCTCCGATCGCTCGCTGCACCGCTCGGGATGACCTCGCCGCGGCCTCGAGCTCCGCCTCCGTGGCCTTGGGGTTCACGTCGAGTCGGTCACGAACCTTGCCGTTGACCTGGACAACGCAGGTCACGGTGTCTTCGACCAGCAGCGC
>DXDC01000366.1 GCA_019115685.1 Candidatus Agrococcus pullicola | reverse complement strand
CGATTGGCGCAAGCTTGCCGCCATGAACAACTTATTCTTCCCTCCCGAATCAGGCGGTGTTGTGCGAAGGAGGCAATTATTGAAGTTGGGTGCCACCAAGCACGACATCACGGCAGCAGTGCGAGACGGCGACCTCCTGCGCGTACGCCGAGGCTGGTACTCACTGCCGGGAGCCGACCCAAGAGTCGTCAGCGCCGTGAAGTGTGGGGCAGTGGTGACGTGCGTGTCGGCCTTGAGGTACCTAACTGTTTGGGTAGTGCCTTCCCCTGTGATCCACGTTCGCGAAACCGAGCACAGGGCCCGTTTCCCGCTTCAGAAAAGCGCCGGCATTCATGTGTGCAGTCCAGTGCAGCGCGATGCAGCCCCGTGCCCGAGTGCCATTGATGACGTCGGCAATGCGTTGGTTTCCGTTGCGCGCTGTCGGCCTCTGTGGGAGATCGTCGCCGCGCTGGATTCTGTTCTGCATCGTCGACTGCTTGCGCCTAATCAGTTGCAGGAGCTGCTTGGGGGTCTGGGGCAACGTGCGTCCGAGGCATTGATGTTAATGAGCGATCAAAGGGAATCCGGGTTGGAGACGCGTCTGCATCTGGCACTCAGGGCGGCGGGAATCCGCCACTCGTGTCAGGTGTGGATTCTCGGATTCAGGATTGACTTCCAGATCGAGAGGTTGCTTATCGAGACAGATGGCCGGACCTTTCACGAGACGGCAGAGGCATTTGAAGCCGATCGTGAACGGGACCGACGACTGGCAGCGGCCGGCTACCACGTGGTGCGAGTGACGTATCGGCAAGTGATGTTCGAACTCGACGCTGTCATGTCGGACATCCTTCAGATGATCCGTCGAGGTGACCACTTGCGCAAGTACCGGTAGCCGGACTCCTTTTGCGGCCCTTTCTCGGTCTATATCAAGGGGTAAGCGGATATTCGGCGTGACCGGCGCCTGAGACCGAGAAAAGGCCGGCGGAGCGGGATGCGGGGGACGTGGCACGGGATCGATGATCCAACTTTGTGCGGGCAGGTGAACGCTAAGAGACATTCCTCTCACAACCGCCCCGCAGGTCGCTAGGCTGGTTTGCAGTCAACCGATCATGGAAGAAGGAGCCCCACGTGGCACTCATTGACACCGTGCAGGCGCGCGAGATCCTCGATTCGCGCGGCAACCCCACCGTCGAGGTGGAGGTACTGCTGACCGACGGTACCGTCGGCCGTGCCGCTGTTCCGAGCGGCGCATCGACAGGCGAATACGAAGCATACGAACTGCGTGACGGCGACAAGAACCGTTATCTCGGAAAGGGCGTCCTCAAGGCCGTCGAGGCGGTCAATGAGGAGATCGCCGAGGAGATCGAAGGTCTTCCCGCCGACGACCAGCGCATCCTCGACGCCGCGCTCATCGAACTCGACGGCACCGAGAACAAATCGACCATCGGTGCGAACGCGATCCTCGGCGTCTCGCTGGCAGTCGCCAAGGCATCCGCTGACGCATCCGGCCTCCCGTTGTTCCGCTACCTCGGCGGACCCAACGCGTTCACGCTCCCCGTACCGATGATGAACGTCATCAACGGCGGCGCGCACGCGGATACCGGGGTCGACATCCAGGAGTTCATGATTCTGCCGACGGGAGCCGACACGTTCTCGGAGGCGCTGCGCTGGGGCGCCGAGACGTACCACGTACTCAAGGGCATCCTGAAGGAGCAGGGGCTGTCGACCGGTCTCGGCGACGAAGGCGGTTTCGCTCCCGACCTGGCCAACAACCGCAAGGCGCTCGACCTGCTGCTGCAGGCGATCGAGAAGGCCGGCTTCAAGCCCGGACAGGACATCGCGCTCGGGCTCGACGTCGCCGCAAGCGAGTTCGCCAACAATGGCGTCTACACGTTCGAGGGCAAGGACCGCTCGGCCGCCGACATGGCCTCGTACTACGAGCGGCTCGTCGCCGACTACCCGCTCGTCTCGATCGAGGACCCGCTCGACGAGAACGACTGGGACGGCTGGGTCAGCCTCACCGAATCGCTCGACGAGAAGGTGCAGCTCGTTGGCGACGACCTGTTCGTCACCAACCCCGCTCGCCTCGGAGACGGCATCATCGCCGGCGCCGGTAACGCACTGCTGGTGAAGGTCAACCAGATCGGCACGCTCTCGGAGACCTTCGACGCCATCCGCATCGCGACGCAGTCGGGGTACGCATCGGTGATCTCGCACCGTTCGGGCGAGACCGAGGACACCACGATCGCCGACATCGCCGTTGCCACCAACTGCGGTCAGATCAAGACCGGTGCGCCCGCCCGTTCGGAGCGCGTCGCGAAGTACAACCAGCTGCTCCGCATCGAGGAAGACCTCGGCGAAGCAGCCTACTACGCCGGCTCGGAGGCCTTCCCGCGTTTCGACGCATAGGGGCGACACTTACACGGATGGGGTGCTTTCGGGCTCCCCATCCGTTTGTGTTCTGCAGCGTCGGGAATCGTGGCACACTTCTCGGTCTATAGCTGGAATGAACGCGTTCTACGGGCGTGTCGCCATGCATCGACCGAGAAGTGTGCCGGGCCGGGATAGCGCGGGAGGATGCGCTGGGGCCGGGATGCCCGCGCCGGGGTGTACTGAAAAGCGGCGTTGTGCTCGAAAAGCGCCGGGGTGTACTGAAAAGCGGCGTTGTGCTCGAAAAGCGGCGCTGTGTTCGCGAGGCGGCGAATTTTGCCGTCTTTCGTGACGAATCATGAATTTTGCCGTGTTTCGTGACGGAAGCCCGCGCAATCGGTGTGCCTCGGAGCGGCCGCTGCCCTCTTCCCTCGGGCGCGGGTACGCTGAATTGCATGCCGGATATTGGAGATTCCTCGGACGCACCGCGCAGGCCCAACCTGCCGCAGCGCCGGGCACCGAAGCGCGAAGCGGCGAAGCCCGCTCGCGTCGATCGCGATGCCGAAACCGAGAACATCAAGCGCTCCGGCAAGCGGACAATGGGAGCGCGGGATGCCGCATCCAAGCAGTCGGGCGCCGCTGCGTCGCGATCCAAACGGGAGGGAGCACCCGCAGCATCCTCGTTGCGGCCGCGAGCATCCACGACCGACGGCACGAGCGGCCCGAAGTCGATCAAGACCGGCGGAAAGCCGACAAAGGGCACTCGGACAGCGCCCCCGGGGCGACCCAAGTGGCGCGCGAGCGCCCGTGCGAAGGGGGCGAGTGGCAGTGCGCAGAGCGCAGGCCGCTCTGCGACGGGCAAGGTTTCGGCACGGGGACACCTGCGTGTTTCGTGGCTGTTCCTCACAGTGGTCGCAGTGGTCATCATCGGCGCGTTCACGCTGTCGCCGTCGATTTCCCTGCTGATCGAGCAGCGCGCGGAAATCGACGAACTCCAGGCCGACATCGATGAACGAAACGAGAACATCGACGAACTGCTGCGAGAAGTGGGGCACTGGAACGACCCCGCATACGTGCAGGCGCAGGCACGCGACCGGTTGTTCTACGTCTTCCCCGATGAAGAAGCGTTCACGGTGATCGACGACCGAGACGGCGTCGTCGACATCGATGACACGTCGGTCATCGAGACGGAACTCGTCACGGAGGACATCGACTGGGCGACCGTCGGGTTCCGGTCGATCATCATGGCGGGCGTGACCGAGCTGACACCCGACCAGCTTCGGGGCAATTCCGTAGTGGTGGAGGACTAATGATCGAGCAGGCGACCGCGAGCGACATCGCGATCATGACCGAGCAGCTGGGGCGCGAACTTCGGGGCGTCGTGGGGGTCGCGGCACGGTACGGCGATGGTGCGCCGGCGGTGGTCGCGACCGAACCGCGGCTGCCCGACGGCTCGCCGTTCCCGACCTTCTACTATCTGACGCATCCCGGGCTGACGATCGCGGCATCCCGCATCGAAGCGGCGGGCCGAATGGCGGAGCTGGCCGAGTTCCTCGACGACGCGGCAACACTGTCCGCGTATGAGGGCGCGCACAGGGCGTACATCGCCGACCGCGAGGAGTACGGAGAGGTCGCCGAGATCGCAGGGGTCTCCGCGGGCGGGATGCCGACCCGCGTCAAGTGCGTTCACGCGCTCATCGGGCACTCGCTCGCCGCCGGTCGGGGCGTGAATCCGATCGGCGATACCGCACTCGAATGGATGGGCTGGGATTGGGAGACGCGCACCCTGCCGGAGGCGGCGTCCGAGTAGGAAATCCCCGACCTGCGCTGCCGAATCGCGGGGATGCAGGCGCAGTGCTCGCGTGTGAGTAGACTTGTCGACGGACTAGTCTGGTATTCAATGTAAGGATCCCCCTTGCCTGTCAAGATTCTTATTGTCGGCGGCGGTTACGCCGGCTTCTACACTGCGCGCGGCCTCGAGAAGATGCTGAAGCCTTCCGAGGTCTCGATCACGGTCGTCGATCCGAACCCGTACATGACGTACCTGCCGTTCCTGCCGGAGGTCGCCGCCGGTTCGATCGAGCCGCGCCACGCGATCGTGCCGCTGCGTCGTCACCTCAAGGCAACGGAAGTCATCGGCGGCAAAGTCACGAAGGTCGACCACGAGAAGAAGACCGCGGTGATCACGCCCGAGTCTGGCGAGGCATGGACGGAAGACTACGACGTCATCGTCATGACCGCCGGTTCGGTCTCGCGTACCTTCCCGATTCCCGGCGTTGCCGAGAACGCGGTCGGTATGAAGGCCATCGAAGAGGCGCAGTACGTTCGCGATCGCCTGATCGCCAACTTCGCTCGCGCGGCAGCGTTGCCGACGGACAGCGAAGAGCGCGAGGCGCTGCTGACGGTCACGGTCGTCGGCGGCGGATTCGCGGGCATCGAGACGTTCGCGGAGCTGCGTTCCCTGGCGACCAGCCTCATCGAGTACTACCCGCAGATCACAATGGAAGACATCCACTTCCACCTGGTCGAGGCCATGGGGCGCATCATGCCCGAGGTGAGCCTCGAGACGAGCAAGTGGGTGCTGCGCGACCTCGACCGGCGGGACGCCAAAGTGCACCTCGACACGCAGCTCAAGAGCGCGGTCGACAAGGTCGTCGAGTTGTCGACGGGTGAGAAGTTCGCCAGCGACCTCATCATCTGGACCGCGGGCGTCATGGCGAACCCGATGGTGCGCTCGACCGATTTCCCGGTGGACGAGCGCGGTCGCCTCACGGCCCTCGCGACGCTCCAGATCGCCGACGGCGACACGGTTGTTCCCGACGCTTGGACCGCGGGTGACGTTTCGGCGGTGCCCGACATCTCGAAAACCCCGGGGCCAGGAGGCTTCTGCGTGCCGAACGCCCAGCACGCCGTTCGCCAGGGCAAGCTGATGGCGAAGAACATCGTCGCCGTACTGCGGGGCGACAAGCCGCGCGAGTACAACCACTCGAACATGGGTGCCGTCGCCGGCCTCGGTCTCGGCACCGGTGTCTTCCAGAGCGGCAAGTTCGTGCTCAAAGGCTGGACGGCCTGGATGGCGCACCGCGTCTATCACGGCCTCGCGATCCCGATGTGGGAGCGCAAGTGGCGCGTGTTCGGCGGCTGGTGGAACAACCAGTTCCTCGGCCGTGACATTGCGCACGTGGAACGTGCGATCGAGCCGCGCGCCTTCTTCGAGGAGTTCGCCTCGCGCCCCAAGCCGAAGACGGAGGAAGCTCCTGCCGAGGAGAAGGCTGCCGTGACGGAGGCGGACGACGCTGCTGACGCATCCGATGAGAAGACCGACGGCAAGACGTCGAAGGGTAAGAAACCGAAGACCGAGAAGAAGGTCTCCGAAGCGAAGTAGTCGAGGTGGCCGGCTCTATCGGCGCCGGCCGCTTTGCCCCCCCCCATAGCCCAATTGGCAGAGGCAGGGGACTTAAAATCCTCAAAGTGTGGGTTCGAGTCCCACTGGGGGGACCACAATACGGCCCGACGCAAAGCGCCCAGCATTGTGGTTCCCGAGCCGCTCACTGGCGGCTCCCTATCGGAGCGGAGCGAGGGGTAGTGACGGTGAGTTAGGCTCCGGGCTTCTCTATTGCCCATGGTGATCGGGCTGCTCTTGGTCCATTGGGCGCTTTCAGTCTGGGTGTTCACGAAGATCGCTCCAACGCGTGTATGACCGTGTCGACCAAACTCCAATGGCTACATCCAGGTGTCGCGATTTTCGATGAGAACCAAAGTCAGTTACTCAAGTATATCAATAATGATATAATGCAGCTATGCTGCAGTTTCGAAACATCACCGTTACGCCCAGTGATCCTGTCGTCGATTGGGGCGTGGAAGGCCTGTTGACTGCGATCGAGCGTGGCGGAATCGAGCACTGGTCCTCGATCTTGCGTGAAGTACAGCGCGCGGTCTCGGCTGAGTTCCGAGAGGAGCTCGAGGAAGCACTTGCCATCGCAGATGGCGGCGGGAAGTACGTGCTTCAGCGCGCACTACTCCGTGAGGACGAGAGCCCGGAGCAGCGAGTGCAGCGTCGCTTACGTCAGTCATTCCGGGCGACTGGATTCTCGCAGCAGCGCTTCGCCGATGAACTCGGTACGAGTCAGCCTAGGCTCAGTACTTACCTCTCCGGCAAGGTAGTCCCTTCTGCCTCGCTGCTAGAGCACGCAGAAGTCATCGCTGGCCGTCGGCGCTCCGCGCTGGTATAAGGAGAATTACGGCGGTAACCAGAAAGCGGCAGTCTCGAGGAACGCCAGCAAGCACAGACGGGCAATTTTGTTTGTGACGAGATACGGGAAGGGGTGTTGAAATGGAGGCTGAATCTATCGACGCATCGTTGCCGGCAGCTCTTGTTGAAGTTCTAGAGTCCGCCAGTCGGCTCCAACAGCTTGTTCCAGGCGCCGTGCTTGTTGGCGGCAGTGCCGCCGCCATGTACGCAGCGCATCGAGAATCATACGATCACGACCACGTGCTGCAAGACCTTCGCGGTAGATTCGACATCGTGCTTGAGGCACTCGAACAAGACCCGGGGTTCCACACCGCATCGCTGAGAGAAGACAAGATCATCCTGGGCAATCTCGGGGGCATTGAAACCGGCATTCGGCAGCTGATACGGCAGCGACCGCTAGAAGTGCAGCGAATGGTCCTCCCAAGCGGAAACTCTGTGATTGTGCCAACTCGGGACGAAACCCTTCGTGTGAAGGGATTCCTGATTGTGCGGCGAAATATGGTCCGTGATTTCCTGGACGTGGCAGCGCTGAGTGAGCGGCTCTCCATCCCGCACGCCGCGGCAGTGTTGTCCGACATTGATGAGTTCTATACCGACGACCGAGAGCAACTCGATCACCGGCCAGTCTTGACGCAACTCATACGACAGCTGTCAAATCCCGAGCCGCGTGACTCCAAGGTCACACGTAGGCTTCAGGACTACAAAGGGCTCAACCACAGGTGGGGTTCATGGGAAACGGTGAGAGAACAATGCGGAGATCTCGCTCTTGCCGTGCTGGAACACCAGCGGTGAATCTTCACCGACCGGCACATGCTTAAGCCTCCTTCGCCCTACGGTGGCCTCGACAGGAATGTGCACCGCAATCGTGTCCAGGGGAACCAGCGACCGCAGTAACTCGAAGTGCACGGGTGGATGCCCGATAACGCACACTGAGCGGCTTGCGTATTAGAGGTCGCGGCTCGACAGCACGCAAAACTCGTTGCCCTCCGGGTCTGCGAGTACCGTGAACGTGTCCTGTTCCTTCTGTCCGACGTTGATGTGCTTGGCGCCCATCCCGATGAGGCGTTCGATTTCGGCGTCGCGATCCTGGCTCGTGTGCGGAGCGAGGTCGACGTGCAGTCGGTTCTTGACGGTCTTGTCTTCCGGCACCTTCACGAAGACCA
>DXDC01000365.1 GCA_019115685.1 Candidatus Agrococcus pullicola | reverse complement strand
TGAACTCCGGTGTCATCCGTATGCCTGCGACTCGAGCCTCCGTCACCATGTGCGGGTTTTCAATCGCCAGCCACTGGACGACGCTATCGGCAGGAATCGTAGAGGGCAGGGGGGCTGTCGTGACCTCCGCGAGTGCCGAGAGCTGGTCGATAGAATCGATTGCAGCGGTGGTGCGCAGACGTGGCTCACCCGCCTTCGGGACGTGTACGACGGGGCCTATCCAGTCGCCGTCGAGAATGTAGCCGATCAATTCCTCGGCCTCGTCGATATCGACGCTGCCGGAGAACGTCAGCGATGCGGTGGGGGCCGGCAAGGGTGTGAAGTCGAGTCGCGGAACGTCCTCACCGTGCTTTTCCGCAACTGCCGTGAGCTCAACCAGCAGCGCTGGAAGATCGCTCGCCTGCGCGGTGGGTGCCAACTCGACCGTGGCGTTGCGCGGCGGGATGTTCTCGGCACGTTCGTAGAATTCCGGCTCAACCTGTGTGTGCGATACGAGCTGAGAGGCTTCGAGAGTGTCACGCAGTTCGGCGAGAAACTCGTCGGTGTAGACGTCTTCGGTCGCGACTCCCATGAGCGCGCATCCGCTCATCCCGAGCAGGCCCGTCAGGGCCAGCAGCGCTCCCGCCATGCGCCGCGACGGGCGGCCTCTTCCAGTGCCGCCCGGACTGTTCTGCCACTTGCCCATAGCCCACTCTGTCACGGATATCCCCCTACCTTCGAGATGAGTGCTTCATCAGCGTACGCACGCTCGCGCATCCCGTGCTGTGCGAGTGCCTCAGACTGGCTGATCGGTTACTGATCGTGCACCGCTGCGGCTTCGTCGCTGCTGCGGGCATCCCCGTCGCCCGAAGCGGATGTCGAGTGTCCGATCTTGTCCCGCAGCATTGCCAACTCATCAAGAATTCGCTGCTCCACCCTGGATGGTTCCGGGTCATCTTGGCTTTGTTGCTGGAGCGCCTGCGTCGTCACTGCGATGAACAGGTTGAGTACGACGAACGTCGAGACGACTCCGTAGAGCATCATGAACGTCCATGCCCAGGGGAGCTGCTCTTGGACTGGATCGATCAACTGCCCCCAACCGTCGCCGAGGAGCAACCGGAAGAGTGAAACCGTTGACGCTCCCAGGTCACGGAAATCACTCGAGTGCGGACCGAAGAGCATCGTGCAGGCGACGATGAAGACATACATGATGATGACCAGGAGGGCGCCGATAGAAGCAATTCCAGGGATGGAAGCGATGAGCGCGTTCACGACCTTGCGCAGGCTGGGGACCGACGAGAGCAGCCGGAGCACACGCAGGACGCGAAGAACTCGCAGGACCTGCAGCGACCCGCCGGAGGGGATGAACGAAACGACCACGATGAGAAAATCGAACCAGTTCCAGGCACCCGTGAAGAATCGCCAACCGTACGCGTACAACCGCAGGAGAATCTCTACCGTGAATATGCCGAGGATGACAGCGTCGAACGCCACTAGCAGAGGTGACGTCTCGAAGGACGGATACGTCTGCATGCCGATGAGGATGGCGTTGACGATGATGATCGTAATGATCGTGCCCTGGAAACCGCGGCTCTCGACAAGGGTTCTGACGCGTTCGCGGAGTTTCATCGTTCGCCTTCCCGCTGCAGTGTGGCAATTTGTTCGCGGAGCAGTCGAAGCTCTTCGAGGATGCGGGACTCGACCAGAGATGGCTCTGGGTCGGCGTGCGTCTGCTGCTGCAGTGCCTCGGTCGTCACAGCGATGAAGAGGTTGAGAATAACGAACGTGGAGACGACGCCGTACACCATCATGAAGGGCCACGCGAACGAGACCCTGTCGGCCAGGGGATCGATGATCTGTCCCCAACCGTCCCCGACGAGCAGCCGGAAGAGAGAAACGGTCGACTCGCCGAGATCGCTGAAGTAGGGCGAGTGCGCGCCGAACAGCATTGTGCAAGCGACGACGAACACGTACATGATGATCACGAGCAGGGCACCGATGGAAGCGATACCGGGTATTGCCGTGATCAGCGCTCCCACAACACGTCGAAGCGTCGGCACGGACGTCAACAGCCGCAGTACGCGGAGCACTCGAAGCACGCGCAGCACCTGGAATGCACCGCCGGAGGGGATGTACGAGACGAGAACCACGAGAAGATCGAACCAACTCCACCCATCGCGGAAGAATTTCCAACCGTGCGCGTACATGCGCAACAGGATTTCGATTGTGAAGATGGCCAGTACGATCGCGTCGAGAGCGACCAAGACAGGAAGTCCCTCGAAACGTCGATACGTCTGCACGCCGATCATGATCGCGTTGAGCACGATGATCGCAATTATGGTGTTCTGGAAAATCCGGTGCTCGACGAAGGCACGGACTCTACTTCTGCTCACCTTGCTACATTACGCTGCCGGTCGCCAGAAATCGCTGAGATTCAGCTGGAATTTCAGGAGCGTTTCACCTCGTAGAATCGATATATGACGACACTCGCCGATGTTCGCGAAGTTGTGGAGAAGCTCTGGCCCCCCGAACGCGCCGAAGCGTGGGACGCGGTCGGTCTCATCGCGGGCGAGCCGGAGGCACCCGTTGAACGCATCCTGCTGGCCGTCGACGCAGTCCTCGAGACATCGCAGGAAGCGCTTCAAGTCGGTGCTGATCTGCTGATGGTGCACCATCCACTGCTACTGCGCGGAGTGAGTTCCGTTGCCGCGGACACACCGAAGGGTCGCATCGTGACCGACCTGATTCGGGGGAGAGTGGGGCTCCTGGCCGCGCATACCAATGCCGACATCGTTGAACGCGGCACGAGCGCGGAACTCGCCGCCCGCATCGGCTTGGAGCACAGCGAACCCATCGTGCCGAACACAGCCAGCCCGACGTTGGGCCTCGGGAGAGTCGGCCTCTTACCGAAAGAGCAGTCCCTCGGAAGCCTTGCCCGCTCCCTTGCGCAGCGTCTGCCTGCAACCGCGACGGGCATCCGAGTTGCCGGCGAATACGATCGGCCGATCCAACGCGTCGCGATCTGCGGAGGGGCGGGGGACTCACTGCTGGAACATCCGCAGGTGCTGCGCGCCGACGCCTACATCACGGCGGATCTCCGACACCACCCTGCGTCGGAGGCGCGCGATCGGCACCGTATGGGTGCCGGTCCGGCGCTTATCGACCTTTCGCATTGGGCGAGCGAGTGGCTGTGGTTGCCGGCAGCGGCGAGGGAACTGCACGAGTCGCTTCCCGACGTCGAAGTGATCGTCAGCGAACTCCGCACCGACCCCTGGGATTTCAGCGTGCCGAAGTAGCACGTAGAGTCGAAGAACGAATGAGAAGGAGAGCCGGGAGCACATGAAGGCAACACCGAACGA
The DNA here is from genome assembly GCA_019115685.1 of Candidatus Agrococcus pullicola. Lineage (GTDB taxonomy): Bacteria > Actinomycetota > Actinomycetes > Actinomycetales > Microbacteriaceae > Agrococcus > Agrococcus pullicola. Next base: position 2,759 of record DXDC01000365.1, on the reverse strand, counting down.
CCAGCACCGTCTGCTTGAGCTCCAGCAGCTCGATTCAGCAATCACGAGAGCGAAGCGATCCATCGCGAATCCGCCTCAGGCCCAACAGCTCAAGGGGTATGACGACGAGCTCGTCGAGCTTGACAGAGCTGTTCTCGACAAGCTCGGCGCGGTGGATGATCTGGTCGCGAACGTCAAGCGAGTCGCAGACGACACTCGGCTCGTACAGGAGAGACGAGTTCGAGATCAGGCACGGCTCGACCAGGGGGCGGACGCGAAAACCGCGCAGGCGCTGCAGCAGGAGATCGAAACGCTCGATCGACGCGCATCCGAGCTCGAGGACCAGCAGCTTGAGCTCATGGAGCAGCAGGAACAGGCAGAAGCGGAGCTCGAGACCGCGCGAGAGGCGTCCGAGACGATGAGAGGCAATCGGGACGAACTCGCCGCCGAGCGGGATACGGAACTCGCATCGGTGCAGGAAGAGCTGGACCGACTCGAGAGCGAACGGCAGGGCCTCGCGGCAGGGCTTCCGGGTGAACTGCTTGCGCTTTACGAAAAGCAGCGAGAGCGCTATGGCTTCGGAGCGACCCTGCTGCAGGGGAGGGTGTCGGTAGCCGGCGGCGTGGAACTCACGGCCACGGAACTCGCCGAGGTCGCTCGAGCCGAGTCGGACGACGTAGTCATGTGTCCGGCATCGAACGCGATTCTGGTACGAACTTCCGAATCGGGTCTGTAGATCCGTAGCAGCGCAGACGTCGCGGCAGTGATCCGAAAGAAGTTTCGCGCAGCCGACAAGGTGCAGATGTAGAATGTACACAGCGAATTGGTCAACCAGACGATCGCGCCATCGGGTCTCAGATCCGGTGCCGAGGAACGTCCGGGCTCCACAGAGCAGCGTGGTGGGTAACGCCCACCCGGGGTAACCCGCGAGCAAGTGCAACAGAAAGTAGGTCCACCGGCTGTGCCGGCCAGGAGTGAAACGGTGGTGTAAGAGACCACCAGCGTCGTGTGCGAACGCGATGGCTGGGTAAACCTCACGCGGAGCAAAACCAAATAGGAGAACTATGGAGTTGCTCGCTCCGTTCTCGGGTTGGTTGCTAGAGCCGTGCGGCAACGTACGGCCGAGATAGATGATCGTCCACGACAGAACCCGGCGTATCGGTTGGCCAATTCGCCGCTCCCACGACGTCCTCGAGCTCCGCGCGGCGTAGCCGCCTGTCCATCGCATCCCATCGCCGAGCGAGAAGTTGGCAAGAGTCCGGGGGAGTTTTGGTGCGTTGGTACGATCTACTCATGTATTTCATCGTGGTCAAGTACCAGGTCAAGCCCGAGTTCGTTGACACGTTCTTCGAGCGCACGGCCGAATTCACGGCTTCGACAAGGGCCGAGCCGGGCAACCTGTGGTTCGACTGGTATCGCAGCGTCGAGGATGCCAACGAATTCGTCCTCATTGAAGCGTTCGCCGATGACGAGGCCGCGGCCGCACACGTCAATGCGGAGCACTTTGCCAAGGGCCTCGAGGCTATGCGGCCCGCTCTTGCGAGCACACCGAAGATCGTCTCTCGCAAGGTCGAGGGGTCCGGCTGGGACGAGATGGGTGAACTCAAGATCGAGGAGAACTAGTCACCAACCTCGCTCTCTCCACGCGGGAAGTGCCGGCCTCTCGGCGCCGAGCGTAGTAGCTTCGCCGTGCCCTGGCAGAACGCGTGTCTCGTCGCCGAATCGATCGAAGAGACGCGACGTCACGTCGTCGAACAACTGAGCGAAGCGTTCGGGGTCGTTACCGGTATTGCCGAGGCCTCCTGGAAAAAGACTGTCCCCGGTGAAGAGCAGGAACGGATGCCCCTCCGTCGTTGCGAGAGCGACGGATCCGGGGGTGTGCCCCCGCAAGGCGATGACATCGAAAGCGGCTCCCTCGACCTCCACTCGGTCTTCGTGATCCAGCAGAACGTCGGCGCTGATATCCCGCTCCTCCAGGAGCTGTTGCGCGTCATCACGACCGATCGCGACTTTGGCTCCGGTGCGCGCGGCGAGGGCAGCGATGGCCCGTGTATGGTCCCAGTGCGCATGCGTTGTGACGATCAGGCGTAAGGTTGCGGGACGATTCGTATCCGCCGCGCCCTCCCGCAGGAGTGACTCGAGCGCGTCGATGTCATCTGCCGCGTCGATCAAGATCTGCTCTCCTGACGCCTTTGCGGTGATGAGATACACCGCGTTGTGCATGTCCGAGACGAACAACCTGCGAACAGTGCAGGCGGAACGGTCATCGATCAACTCTGAGCGCACGGTCTCCTCCTGGTCTACAGGGTTCGGGCCGCTTCCGGGACGGCCCGAACCCAGCTTATGGGCATTACGCGGCGACTGCGGGAGCAGCGGACCGCGTCTCCTCGACCGGTCTGCGGCGTACCCAGCGCTTCAGCGCGACGACGGTGAGTGCGGTAAGAATCGCGCCCACGATGATCGCGACAGTGAACATCAGGAGGTTCCCGATGGCGAAGGACACGAAGAATCCACCGTGCGGGGCCTGACTCGTCACTCCCGCTGCCATCGACATCGCCCCGGTCGCGGCCGAGCCGACGATCGCCGCGGGAATCACGCGCAACGGATCGGCGGCCATCACTGCGGCCATGATCATCCACGGGGTCGGGTTGTCGACCGATCCGGTGCTGAGCCCGGCAACGGCGAAGCCGTAGGCGACCTTGTTGATCGGGCCGCCGAGATCGGATGCCATCATCGTACCCAGCAGTAGCCCGAGCAGGATGACACCCGTGCCAGTGAGC
>DXDC01000364.1 GCA_019115685.1 Candidatus Agrococcus pullicola | reverse complement strand
TACGACGTCGATGCGCTCTTCTACTCGAACGGGCCCGGCGACCCCGCGGCAAGCGACGAGCACGTCGAGCTGCTCCGCGATGCGCTGCGGGAGGGCATTCCGTACTTTGGCATCTGCTTCGGAAATCAGTTGCTTGGCCGCGCACTCGGGTTGGACACGTACAAGCTGCCGTTCGGCCACCGCGGCATCAACCAACCGGTATTGGATGTCGCGACTGGGCGGGTAGAGATCACGAGCCAGAACCACGGCTTCGCAGTCCAAGCGCCACTCGGCGAAGAATTCGAGAGCCCAGCCGGGTTCGGTCGGGTACGCGTGAGCCACTACTCGTTGAACGACAACGTCGTCGAGGGCCTCGAAGCGCTCGATATTCCAGCATTCAGCGTACAGTTCCACCCCGAGTCCGCATCGGGGCCGCACGATTCCATGCATCTCTTCGATCGACTCGTCGAAGCGATCACAGCACGAAAGGCCGGTAACTGATGCCGAAGCGCGACGATATCAACGCTGTCCTCGTAATCGGCTCGGGCCCGATCGTCATCGGGCAGGCCGCCGAATTCGACTACTCGGGGACGCAGGCATGCCGTGTTCTCCGCGAAGAGGGCGTGCGGGTGATCCTGGTCAACTCGAACCCTGCGACCATCATGACCGATCCGGACTTCGCAGACGCCACCTACATCGAGCCGATCACACCCGAAATCATCGAATCGATCCTGCTGAAGGAGCGCCCCGACGCCATCCTTCCGACGCTCGGCGGTCAAACCGCACTGAACGCCGCCATCGCCCTCCACGAGCGGGGCGTCCTCGAGCGTCTCGGTGTCGAGCTCATCGGTGCCAACGTAGACGCAATCCAGCGCGGCGAGGACCGACAGCTGTTCAAACAGCTCGTGCTCGACGCCGGCGCGGATGTCGCCAGAAGCACGATTGCGACGTCCGTACGGGACGCGCTCGACTTCACGAGCGAATTCGGCTACCCGGTCGTCGTACGACCCTCGTTCACGATGGGCGGACTCGGCTCGGGCTTCGCGCACGACGAAGACGAGTTGCGGCGGATGGTGGAGGACGGGATCTATTCTTCCCCCACCTCCGAGGTGCTGCTCGAAGAGTCGATTCTCGGTTGGAAGGAGTACGAACTCGAGCTGATGCGCGACACGGCCGACAATACTGTCGTGATCTGCTCGATCGAGAACGTCGACCCGGTCGGCGTTCACACGGGCGACTCCATCACGGTTGCTCCTGCGCTCACCCTGACCGACCGCGAGTTCCAGAACCTCCGTGACATCGGCATCCGGATCATTCGTGACGTGGGCGTCGACACGGGCGGCTGCAACATTCAGTTCGCCGTTGATCCAGCCACCGGCCGCGTGATCGTCATCGAAATGAACCCGAGGGTCTCCAGGTCGTCGGCGCTGGCCTCAAAGGCGACGGGGTTCCCGATCGCGAAGATCGCCGCGAAGCTCGCGCTCGGATACCGACTCGACGAGATCCCGAACGACATCACGAAGGCGACTCCCGCATCCTTCGAGCCCACGATCGACTACGTCGTGGTCAAGGTCCCGCGGTTCACGTTCGAGAAGTTCCCGGCAGCGGATCCGACGCTCACGACCACCATGAAGTCCGTCGGGGAGGCGATGTCGATTGGGCGCACGTACACGCAGGCGCTGCAGAAGGCGCTCCGATCGATTGAGAAGCGCGGATCATCCTTTCACTGGTTGGGTGATCCCGGCGACAAGGACGCGCTCATCGAGCGTACGAAGATTCCGACGGACGGTCGTATCGTCACGATTCAGCAGGCAATGCGCGCGGGCGCGACGATCGAGGAGCTCTTCCAGGCGACGGGGATGGATCCGTGGTTCCTCGATCAGATCGCCCTCATCAACGAGACCGCTGACTTCGTCGCCGGAGCGCAGCGCTTGACAGCGGAGGTGCTCGCAGAGGCCAAGGAACACGGATTCTCGGATGCGCAGATCGCGCAGCTGCGCGGCACGCACGAAGACATCGTCCGGCAGCAGCGCTGGGACTACGGACTGCGTCCCGTCTTCAAGACGGTGGACACGTGCGCGGGTGAGTTCCCGGCACAGACGCCGTATCACTATTCGAGCTACGACTTCGAAACCGAAGTCGTACCATCCGATCGCAAGAAGGTGATCATTCTCGGATCCGGCCCCAACCGCATCGGGCAGGGGATCGAGTTCGACTACTCGTGCGTGCACGCGTCCTTCGCGCTGCGGGACGCAGGCTACGAGACGATCATGGTCAACTGCAATCCGGAGACCGTCTCGACCGACTATGACACCTCGGACCGCCTCTACTTCGAACCGCTCACGCTCGAGGATGTGCTGGAGATCGTCCATGCCGAGTCTGGATCGGGGGAATTGGTCGGCGTGATCGTGCAACTCGGTGGCCAGACGCCGCTCTCGCTGGCACGCGGACTCGAGGCCGCCGGAGTTCCCATTCTCGGGACTCAGCCGGACGCGATCGACCTTGCGGAGGAGCGAGGACTCTTCCAGCGCATTCTGGACGCCGGCGGGCTCATCGCGCCCAAGAACGGCACTGCGACGAGCGAGGAGGAGGCTATCGCGATAGCTGAGGATATCGGGTATCCCGTGCTGGTGCGACCGTCCTTCGTCCTGGGTGGTCGCGGCATGGAGATCGTGTATGACACGGTCGCCCTCAGCGGGTATTTCGAGCGGATCTCCGAGCACGGCATCATCGGCCCCGATCGTCCGGTACTCGTCGATCACTTTCTCGACGACGCGGTCGAAATCGATGTCGACGCCATCTATGACGGAACAGAGCTCTATATCGGAGGCATCCTCGAGCACATCGAGGAGGCGGGCATCCACTCGGGCGACTCGAGCTGTACGCTGCCGCCATTCGGGCTCGGGCGCCACCAGATCGAGCGGGTCCGGACAGCCACGCAGCGTATCGCCGAGGGCCTCGGTGTTCGCGGACCGATCAACGTGCAGTTCGCCATCGCCGCCGACGTTCTCTACGTCATAGAAGCGAATCCGCGTGCCAGTAGAACCGTTCCCTTCGTCGCCAAAGCGCAGGGCATGGGGGTTGCAAAGGCCAACGCCCTCGTCATGGCCGGTTCCTCGATACAAGAGGTCGTCGAGCGCGGCATCCTGCCGGCAACGGACGGCACGTACGTTCCCGGCGGCGCTCCCGTAGCTGTCAAGGAAGCGGTGCTTCCGTTCAGGCGCTTCCGCACGAAGGAGGGCATGCTCGTCGACAGCCTGCTCGGGCCGGAGATGCGTTCGACGGGTGAGGTTATGGGTATCGACAGCAATCTGCCGACCGCCTTCGCCAAGAGCCAGGCTGGTACGACGGGAGGGTTGCCGACCTCCGGCACGGTGTTCGTTTCTCTTGCAGACCGGCACAAGCGTCAAGCAGTGTTCCCCATTCACAGGCTGCAGCAGCTCGGTTTCGATGTCGTCGCTACCGAAGGAACCGCTGAAGTCCTGCGCCGCAACGGTATACCCGTCACCGAGGTCGCGAAACTCTCGAAGGCCGGTTTCGAGGATTCGATCGTCGGCGCGATTCATCGCGGCGAAGTGGATATGGTGATCAACACGCCTTCAACCGGGAGCTCGCGTCAGGACGGCTATGAGATTCGCGCGGCTACCGCCGGCGCCGACAAGCCGATCTTCACGACGGTTTCGCAACTCGCCGCTGCGACGATGGCGATCGAAGCCAACCGGGAAACGTTCAACGTCACGAGTCTGCAAGAGTACGATGAACGCCGAGAGGCGCTGCGATGACGACCTTCGGAGCACGACTGGCAGCGGCCACCCGGGATCGCTCGGCACTCTGCGTCGGTATCGATCCGCATCCGCATCTACTGCGGACCTGGGGCCTGGCCGACTCTCCGGAAGCACTCAGATCCTTCGGCCTTACCGTTATCGAGGCGGCAGCCGGCCGTGCTGCTGCGGTGAAGCCTCAGGTGGCGTTCTTCGAGCGGCACGGTTCGGCCGGTCTGCGAGCACTCGAAGACGTCCTCGCCGCAGCACGGGGCAGCGAACTGCTGGTGGTCGCTGACGCCAAGCGCGGTGACGTGGGCACCTCGGTCGCGGCGTACGGTGAAGCCTGGCTGCGGCCGGAATCACCGTTGTTCGTGGATGCGCTCACGGTTTCCGCGTTTCAGGGAACGGGATCGCTCGCCAGAGTCTTCGAACTCGCTAACGAGCACGAACGGGGGCTCTTCGTGCTCTGCGCGACGAGCAACCCGGAGGCAGCGGCGATTCAGCTCGCGACGACGGACACCGGCGAGACGGTCGCAGCGACGATCGCACGAGAAGTCGCCGAACTCAACCGAGCGGCTTCCATGTCGATGGGCTCGATCGGTCTTGTCCTCGGAGCGACGATCGAGGTACGAGATTTCGGTATCCACCTGGATTCGAATACGCCCGTTCTCGCTCCTGGCTTCGGTGCACAGGGCGGTCGCCTTGAGGACCTTCGGACGCTGTTCCCGACACCCGCGCCAGTGCTCGCCGCACTCTCGCGCAGCATCCTCGGACACGGCCCGGATGGGCTTGTGCCGGCGATCGACGAAGCAGTTGCTACAGTTTCGGCATGAGCGTCCCGGATCCCGTACAGGCGTCGGCACAGGCCGTGCGAAGTCGGCGAGCACGCGCCGAAGTCAAACAGGCGATAGCGTCCGGCGATCGAGCGCCGCTCGAGGTGTGCGAAACAGCATGGGGCGATGCTTCGAGCCCGGAAGCTTCTTTGCTCACGACCGAATTGCTGGGCTCGCTGCGCGGGTTCGGTCCCCTGCGTACGGAGCAGGCGCTGGAGGAACTCGGCATTTCACGACGGCGACGGTTGCGCGGTCTGGGAGTGCATCAGCGAGACCGACTTCGTCACTGGCTCCGCGACCGCCCCGGAACCGATCGCCCCAATCTCGTTGTCCTCGCCGGGCCGACCGCTGTCGGCAAGGGCACGGTCGCGCAGTTCATCCGCGATCGGTACCCGCAGATCAAGCACGCAGTTTCGGCTACGACCAGAAGCATCCGCCCGGGTGAAGTCGACGGCGTCCACTACCGATTCGTCTCCGATGCCGAGTTCGATCGGATGGTCGACGATGGCGAGTTTCTCGAGTGGGCGACAGTGCACAATGCGTTCCGCTACGGAACTCCGAAGTCATCGGTGGATGAGCAACTCAGTCGCGGTAACAGCGTGTTGCTGGAGATCGACCTCCAGGGTGCACGGTCGGTCAGAGAGGCGATGCCGGAGGCCCTCACCATTTTCCTTGCGCCGCCGAGCTGGGACGAGCTCGTCCGTCGACTCGTCGGACGTGGCACGGAGTCGGAGGAGGAGCGGGCCCGACGGTTGCGCACCGCCGAGGTCGAGTTGGCCAGTCAGCACGAGTTCGATCACGTCGTCGTCAACCATGACGTGGCGGAGGCGGCGCATCGTGTTGTCGAACTGCTCCACGGCGGCGTGAGCTAGACTGAGAAGCTGCGTGCCGTGAGCGCACCGAAACACGGCTCACACCAAGACTCTGAAGGAGCTTTCCGCATGACCGAGCAGGGCATCATCAATCCGCCCATCGACGACCTCCTCGCGAAGGTCGACTCGAAGTACCAGTTGGTGATCTTCGCAGCCAAGCGTGCGCGGCAGATCAACGACTACTACACCGACCTCTCCGAGGGCTCCATGTTCGATAACGTCGGACCCCTCGTGGACGCGAGCCTCGACGACAAGCCGCTGTCCATTGCGCTGCACGAAGTAGTGGAGGACAAGCTTCTTCTGAAGCCCGCTGCGGAATGACCCTCCGCATCCTCGTCGGCATCAGCGGCGGCATCGCCGCATACAAAGCCGCTGCGCTGATCCGCCTGCTGGTGCAGGAGGGCCACGATGTTCATGCCGTACCGACAGAATCAGCGCTTCGATTCATCGGCAAACCGACACTCGAGGCGCTGAGCCGTAATCCGGTCACGAGCGATGTCTTCGACGATGTCGCGGAGGTTCGGCACGTTGCGCTCGGTCAGCGGGCGGACCTGATCATCGTCGCTCCCGCTACTGCGAACACGCTCGCGAAGCTCGCCAACGGTCAAGCGGACGACCTCCTGGGGACCTCGGTTCTCGCTGCAACGGCCCCTCTCGTCATCGCTCCTGCGATGCATACGGAGATGTGGCGGCATCCGGCGACGAGGCACAACGTGGCGACGCTCGCAGAACGGGGCGCGCACTTTGTGGGCCCCGATGCCGGTGAGCTCACGGGCGGAGACGTAGGAGCGGGCCGCCTTGCCGAGCCGGAGCGGATCGCGCAGGAGGCTCTCGCCGTCCTCGGCGACGGCTCTCTGCGCGGCAGGAGCGTCGTTGTCAGCGCAGGCGGAACACACGAATCCATCGATCCGGTCAGATTCATCGGCAACCGGTCTTCCGGTGCGATGGGCGTTGCGCTTGCGAGGCGCGCACTTGCACGAGGGGCGAGTGTGACGCTGGTCGGCGCAAACCTGCAGGTTGCGGCTCCTGCGGGAGCCGACATCGTCTCGGTGGAGTCAACCGCAGAGCTTCGCGAGGCGATGTTGCGGCACGCGAATGCCGACTTCGTCATCATGGCGGCTGCCGTATCCGATTACAGGGTCGCGACCGGAAGCGATACCAAGTTGAAGAAGGATGCGCTCGGAGCGAATCCATCGATCGAACTGATCGAGAACCCGGACATCCTTGCCGAGCTCGCACAGGCCGACCGTTCGAACACGGTCATCGGCTTCGCTGCGGAGACCGAAATCGATGAAGATGCGCTCGTCGCACTCGGCATGACAAAGCTGAAACGAAAAGGCGCTGATCTCCTAGTGGTGAACCGTGTCGGAACCGACTCTGGCTTCGGCGAACGCGCCACCTCAGTAACGGTGATCGACACAGACGGTATCGTGGCTGCGGCGTCCGGGACGAAGATGTCGGTGGCCGACGTCATCATGGATGCCATCGTCAAGCACAAGGAGACACCGTGAGCCTCAGACTCTTCACCTCGGAATCCGTCACCGAGGGGCACCCCGACAAACTTGCGGATCAGGTTTCCGATGCGATCCTGGACGCCATGCTGGCCCAGGATCCTCACTCGCGTGTCGCTGTCGAGACCCTGCTCACCACCGGCCTTGTGCATATCGCCGGCGAAGTCCGTACCAAGGGATACGTTGAGATCCCCGACGTCGTCCGAGACACGATCCGAGGCGTCGGTTACACCTCAAGCGAAGCCTCGTTCGACGCCGACACCTGTGGCGTCACCGTGTCGATCGGCAACCAGTCCGCCGAGATCGGAGCAGGAGTCGACGAGGCGCTCGAAATCCGCGAGGGCGCGGACGACGACCTTTCCCGTCTGGGCGCCGGCGATCAGGGGCTGATGTTCGGCTTCGCGACCGATGAATCGGAAGAGCTCATGCCGATCACGGCCCACGCGGCCCACCGGCTCGCCGAGCGGCTCACGGATGTTCGCAAGAGCGGTGAGCTGCCGTACCTGCTGCCCGATGGCAAGACCCAGGTGACCGTCGGATACGAAGGATTCACGCCACGCACGGTCGAAACCATCGTTCTTTCGACCCAGCACAAGGGGACCGTGGACCTCGCGACAGTGCAGCGCGATGTCACTGATCGCGTTGTCGCTCCCGTGGTCGAGAGCCTGGGGCTCGACGCAAGCGGCCTGCGGCTCATCATCAATCCGGCCGGCCCGTTCACGGTCGGCGGCCCCCGGGCCGATGCCGGGCTGACGGGGCGCAAGATCATCGTCGACACGTACGGTGGTGCTTCACGCCACGGCGGCGGAGCTTTCAGTGGAAAGGACCCGTCGAAGGTCGACCGATCGGCGGCCTACGCGATGCGCTGGGTGGCCAAGAACGTCGTCGCCGCGGGTCTCGCGGATCGCCTGGAAGTACAGGTCGCCTACGCTATCGGCCGAGCGGAGCCCGTCGGGTTGTACGTCGAAACCTTCGGCACCGAGAAGGTCGACAAGGACGTCATCGTCGCCGCGATTCGTGACACGTTCGATCTGCGCCCGGAAGCGATCATTCGGAGCCTCGACCTCAGGCGGCCCATTTACGGGGCGACGAGCGCATACGGACACTTCGGTAGGGCACTTCCGGAGTTGACGTGGGAGCGCACCGACCGAGTCGAGCAACTCCGGGCCGCGGCTGGGCTGTGACGTGGCAGCATCCGTCGCTCGGGTGCTCCTGGACTCACGTCTGCCCCAGCTCGACAGACTGCTCGACTTCCGCGTTCCGGAAGCCCTGCAGGATGACATTGCGCAGGGGGTTCGCGTGCGCGTGCCGCTGCGGGGCGGCAGACTCGCCGCAGGGTACGTCGCGGAGCTGACGGACGCCTCGGACTACGCCGGAGAGCTGGAGGACATCGAACGTGTCGTATCTCCGACAGTCGCGCTGCACCCCGAGGTCCTCGAACTCGCTCG
>DXDC01000041.1 GCA_019115685.1 Candidatus Agrococcus pullicola | reverse complement strand
GAATGCGCTCTCGCGCTCGGTGTAGTACGAGTTCCAGGTCTCGGTATCCCAGATCTCCGCCCTGTCGCCGACGCCGATGACCGTGAGCTCCTTGCTCAAGCCCGCGTAGTCGCGGAGGTTCGCGGGAATCGAGATGCGGTGCTGCGAATCGGGCGACTCGCTCGAGGCACCGGAGAGGAAGAGCCGCAGGAAGTCGCGTGCTCCCGCGCTCGTCATGGGCGCCTGACGGATGCGCTCGTGCACGCGCTCGAACTCGACCGCGCTGAAGACGTAGATGCAGCGCTCCTGCCCGCGGGTGAGCACGATGCCCGAGCCGAGCTGCTCGCGGAACTTCGCAGGAAGGATGATGCGGCCTTTGTCGTCGAGCTTCGGGGAGTGCGTACCGAGGAACATCGGAGCCTCCCTTCCGCTTGCAGCCGATCCGCTAACCGCCACTTTACTCCACTTTCTTCCCCCAATGGTAGGAACGTGCATCAATTCATGGGTTTTTGCCAGGAAAACACTGGTGGAGGGATCTGGAGCTCCGTGCGCAAACCACTGCGGCATTTACCGCAGTCGCCGCCAACTTCTCGGTCGCTCGGCGATGAAACCGTGCGTTCACGGCGTGTGGCCGACCAGCGACCGAGACGTTGACAAGCGTGGAGGGCGGGAGCCGTTCGTCGACGTATCGAGTGCTCGCACAGCTCCAGACGTCGGTGGAGGACAGTGGAGGTTGCGTGCGCGCACACGAAAAAGGCCGGCCCTAAAAAGCCGGCCCCGCGTATTGAATCGCCCTGTAGGTCTCGTAGTGACTGGCCAGGGGTCGGCTGGCCACTACAAGACCTACAGCCGATTCACCGATGTCCGGATACAGAACTGTGACCGAAGCCCTGCACCATGACATCCCTCTCTGACAGCGACGAAGCGCTCATACGACCGAGATTCCAGCAGGCGGCATTCGGCTGGTCACTTTGAGATTGGGGCCTCTGCCGCTTCCTTCGCACCTCAGCGAGCAAGCACGGGCAGGACACAGGCATCAGTTAAGCACAATGTGCGATAACGTTTCCATATGAGTGGAGAGCAACACCACCCGACCTTGCATGATGTCGCACGCGCGGCCGGAGTCTCCGTCTCAACGACGAGCCGGGCCCTCGGCAACTACGGCCGGATCTCTCAGAGGACACGTGCCCATATCCGGTGGATCGCTGACGAGCTGGGCTACCGCCCCAACGTGATCGCCCGGAGCATGATCACCGGCAAGACCCAGTCGCTCGGCGTCGTGTGCGCCGACCTCTCCAGCCCTTTCTTCGCCGAGGCCCTCAGAGGCGTCAGCGACCTCGCGAAAGAGCGCGGCTACAGCATCCTGATCGTGAACACCGATGAGGATCTCAAAGCCGAGCAGGATGCCATCACGCTGCTGCGCGACAAGCTCGTCGACGGCGTGATCGTAGCACCTGCTGATGTGCAGTGCGTCGAGCACCTCGCCCGGCTGCAGCGGGACGGCCGCCCCGTCGTGCTGCTCGATCGGACCAGCCACGCGCTCGAAGCAGACTCGGTGACTGTCGACGACGTCGCCGCCGTCGCCCGTGCCACGTCGCACCTGCTTGACGCCGGCCACCGTCGCATCGGCATCGTCACGGAGCTGCGCACCGCTCGCGAGTCGAACTGGCTCGCGCTGCTCACCGGCGGAGTCGGCCGCACCGCCCTCAACCCGAGCTCCCGACGACTTCTCGGCTACATTCAGGCGCATCAGCAGCACGGTGTCGAGATCGACCCCGACCTCGTCGCCCGGACAGGTGACACAACCGTCGCGAGCGCCCTGGCTGCGGCGCGCGAGATGATCGAGTCGTCGAGTCCGACTGCTGTCATGTCGGTCGACAACACAACCTCGGTAGGCGCGTTCAGCGCGATCCGAGAGCTGGGTCTCAGCGTGCCGGCAGATGTGTCGTTCGTGGCATTCGACAACCTGGACTGGACGACGCTCGTCACGCCGCCGCTGACGGTCGTCGAGCAGCCTGTCTACGAGATTGGCCGACGCGCGGCGACCGCCCTGACCGATCGGCTGGCCGGTGAGCGGGATGGAGCCGGCGAGGAGATCCTGTTGGAGACGCGCTTCGTGGAGCGCGACTCAGTCGCAGCGGTGTGAGGCGGCGATCAGGAATCGGCCCAGTCGTCGAACTCCTGCCGCAGCGCTGTCTGACCGAGTTCGATGCGGCTGCCGTTCGTATCGATGAGGTAGCGAAACCTGGGCGCGCCGTGGGACTCAAGGCCGGTGGCTTCGACAGACCAACCCTGCGTTGAAAGCCTGTAGGTCGCCGACTCGAGGTCATCGACCCAGTAGCTGAGATGGTGGATTCCACCGCGCTCGGGTGTTTCGAACACCGAGCCCGGCACTGCTGAGATCAGCTTGACGCGAGGCTCCCCGCCGGCGGACGCGACGTAGTCAACGTGAACCTCCTGCACTGTGCCTGCGGCACCCTGCATGAGCGCGGTCGGGCGCGTGACACTGCTCCACCGCAGGCCGCACGGCGCCATCGCCCGCATCGCCTCGCGGACATCGGGCACGACGAAGGCGACATGGCCGACAGGTCCCAGTGTCTCTTCCAGCATTTCGCTCCCTCAACTGTTATAGCGAGGCCGACGCAGCCGCACGCGCCGGCCTCGCCCTTCGGCGGCTACCCGGCCGCCTCGCGGGCCTCGTCGAGGCTCCATCCGTAGGCATCCCTGGCGGCCTCTGGCGAGAGCAGCCCCCGCCTCAGGTCTCGTGCCACGGCACTCTTCGGCCGCTCATCCGCCGGCCCGAAGCCGCCCCCACCACCAGCGCGCAGGCTGACGACCTCGCCTGGCTGGGCGACGCCCTTGCCCTTGGAGGGGAGCGGATGCTCGGCACCGGTCTCATCGATCAGCCGGAGCTCGGCGGCTCGCCCGGCAGCGCCGCCTCCGAGCCCGGCCGGGGCGAAGCGCGGGTCAGTCTGCTCGGCTTCGGAGAGGAACCTGAGCGGGATCGCCGAGACGTTTCGGTAGTCTGCCCGGATCCCGTAGCCGCCACGGTGGCGACCGGCACCGGCGGAGTCGACGCGCAACTCATAGCGCTCTACTCGCAGCTCGTAGCTCGTCTCGATGACCTCTGCCGGGATAATGGCGCAGTTGCCCATGTGCACGTCGAGCCCGCTGGCGCCGTCGGCGCGCTCGCTGCCTCCCGCACCGCCAGCGATGTTCGCCAACAGCACGGCGCCATCACCGGACTTGGGTGACCGCGACTCGCAGATGAGCACGGGCCAGCCGACAAACCATTCTGCGCTGGCACGGTCAGGGGCAGCGGCGGCGAGCGCCTTCGTGACGATGGATGCCAGTCGCTGGGATGCCAGGTGCCGGTCACCGACCGCTGCCGGGAACACGGGGTTCACGACGGTGCCCTCAGGGGCGATGATCGAGACGGGCGCGAGCGATCCCTCGTTGAATGAGACGTCGGGCGGCATCAGACACTTCACCGAGTAGTGCACGACTGACCGCAGGGTCGAATTGGGGATGTTCATACCGCCTGACATCTGTGGGTCGCTACCCGAGAAGTCGAAGGTAATGGCTTCGCCCGCGATCGTGACCTCGACGACCATGCGCACGGGGTCATCGAAATGCACGCCGTCGTTGTCGAGCCATCCCTCGGCACGATACGAGCCGTCGGGCAGGCGTCCGAGTTCGCGCGCGGTCCTGAACGCGGTCGAGTCGAACAGGTCGTCGATGGCGTCCTGCAACACGTCGGAGCCGTAGCGCTCGGCGAGTTCAGCGAACCGTCGTGCCCCTGAGCGGCCGGCGGCGACCTGGGCGCGGAGGTCGCCCTGATTCTGTGCTGGGTGGCGCACGTTGGTCGCGATGATGTCCTGTAGGTTGCGCTCGGGTACACCGCGCACTTCGTACTTCAGCGCGGGCATGAGCACACCCTCTTCGAACACCGACTCCGACTGCGCGGCAGCGGTTCCGGCGATCCGACCTCCCCAGTCTGCGTGGTGCGCGATGACGCCGGTGAAGCCGATGAGCAGGTCACCTTTGTCGAATACGGGCACAAACATGTTGATGTCGTTGGTCTGGCAGGCGCCCATGTAGGGGTGGTTGGAGAGGATCACGTCGCCGGGGTGGATCTCGTCGCCCCATTTTTCGAGTGCGGCCTGCAGGGCGGGAGCCATGGATGCCAGCAGCGAGGGGATGTCGAGGGCTGCGGCGATCATGCGGCCGCGGGCGTCGAAGACGGCGCAGGAGTAGTCGCGCATGTCTTTAACGACGACGCTGAGCGCAGTCCTCCGCAGGGCGTTGCCCATCTCTTCGGCGATCGTTTCGAGCGAGTGCCGGACGACCTCGGTGGTGATCGGGTCGATGCGCCGGGGCGTCTCCGTCACGGTCTGTGCTGCTGCGAGCAGAGTCATCAGTTCTCCTTCGAACGGTAGGTCAGGATGATGTTGCCCTTGGCGTCGACGCGCGCCTCGGCGTCGGGGGTGACCACGGTCGTCGCCTCGCGTTCCTCGATGATCGCCGGGCCTGCGAACGCGGCGCCTGCGCGCAGGTGTTCACGCTCGTATACGCCGGTCTCGTGCCAGCCGAGTTCACGGAAGTAGACGGGGCGTGTGGAGTCGGGATCAGGCGCGTGCGGGGTCTCGTCGGCTGCGGCCGCCATCGCCACTCGTGATAGCTGCCCCAGAGCCTCGACGCCGACCGAGACGAGTTCAACGCGCTCCTCGGGGTCGCTGTGGCCGAACTCGAATAGGTGCTTCTCGTGGAACGCATCGACTGCCCGTTCGAGCACGGCTTCGTCGATCGCTTGTTCGCCGACGACGATCTCGACGTCGTTGTCCTGCCACGCGTACCGAAAGCGGGCGACACGGTGGAAGGCGTGCTGCTCGGCACCGGCGTGCTCGAGCCGTGCCGTCGCCGTGTCGATGAGGTCTGCGACCACAGCCTCGATGTCGGCGGGTGCCAGGTTGGCGACGTCGTCATCGACGAGGGTGAAGAAGTCGTACTTGACATCGGAGCCCGCCAGCCCGACAGCTGAGAACGTACCCGGGTTGGGAGGCACGAGCACTCCCCCTACGTCGACGATCGCGCCGACGCTGAGTGCGTGCATGGCTCCTGCCCCGCCGAAGGCGAGGAGCATGAAGTCGCGCGGATCATGGCCCCGGTTGACGCTGACTACTCGCGCACCCCGCGCCATGACGGCGTCGGCGACGTCGAGGATCCCGGCTGCGGCCTCCGCGGTCTCCATACCCAGCGGCTTCGCGACCTTCTCTTCGATCACACGCACGGCGGCCTCGACGTCAAGCTCCATCTCGCCGCCCAGGAATCTGGTCGGGTCGATGCGGCCGAGCACGAGCTGTGCGTCGGTCGTGGTGGGCTCGGCACCGCCCCTGCCGTAGCAGGCGGGGCCTGGGTCCGCTCCGGCGCTCTCGGGGCCGACGCGCAACATGCCGGCTTCATCGACTCGGGCGATGGAGCCGCCGCCCGACCCGATCGTGTGGATCGCGAACTGCGGCACCAGCAGTGGGCGTCCTTCGAACTGGGTCTCGCGCTCGACACTGGCGCGACCTTCGTGCACCAGCGCGATGTCGGTCGAGGTGCCGCCCATGTCGAAGGTGATGAGGTTGCCCGGCTCAAGGCCCTCGGCGACCCGTGTTGCCGCCAGAACGCCGGCGGCAGGGCCGGAGAGCACCATGCGATGGGCGTTCTGGCCGGCTTCATCGGCCGACATCGTGCCGCCGTTCGACTGCATGACGAAGGTGGGCGCCGTCACTCCGACGTCGTCGAGACCGTCGAGGATCCCCCGCATGTAGCGCGACACGAGCGGCTGGAGCGCGGCAGACACTGCAGTCGTCGACGCCCGAGGATACTCCTTGATCTCAGGCGCGACGTCGCTGGAGATCGCGATCGATAGATCCGGCATGGCGGCTCGGAGCTGCTCGGCGATGCGCTGCTCATGCTTCGGGTTCCTGAAGCTGAACAGCAGCGATACCGCGACTGCTTCGGCTTCTGCCTGACGAACCGCCTCGACTGCCGCGTCAAGGCTTGCATCGGTGAGCTCTGTGATCACGGTGCCGAGCCGGTCGACACGCTCGTCAACTTCGAACACGAGGTCGCGCGGCACATACGCGTCAGCCTTCTGCGCTCGCAGGTCGAACAGGTCGGCTCGCAGCTGCGTGCCGATCTCGAGCACATCGCGGAATCCGCGTGTGACGATGAGCGCGGTGCGGGGCAGCTTGGATTCCAGCAGTGCGTTCGTCGCCACCGTTGATCCGTGGGCGAAGACGTCGAGCCCTGCGACGTCGACGCCGCGGGTACGCTTGACGGTCTCGATGCCGTGCAGGATCCCGATCGAGGCGTCCTGCGGTGTGCTCGGCACCTTCTCGACTGCCGCGTTGCCGTGCTCATCGAGCACGACGACGTCGGTGAACGTGCCGCCTACGTCGATTCCAAGTCGTGAGGCCATAGGGGTTACTCGCTCTCCGTGTAGAAGTACACGCTGATGTCGGGGTCGTCCATGTTCTCCTGCGTCGCCACTACAGCGTCGAGCAGCACTTCTGACTGCGGCTCGACTCCGTCGTTGACGTACGTGAACAGCTCTTCGATTGCGATGCCGCCCATGTCATAGGGGCGCTGAACGATCAGTGCCGAGACCAGCCCTCGCTGCAAGAGGCTGACCTGCTCGGGCGATGCGTCGACACCGACGACGGAGACGTCGCGCCCTGCCTGCTGCACCGCCTGCGAGGCACCGATGGTCGCATTCGTCCATGAGGCGAAGATGACGTCGAGGTCGGGCTCGCGCGAGAGGAGGGCGCTCGTCTTGGAGACGTTCTCCTGCACGTCCGCTTCGGCGAACTCCTCGCCGACGTTCGTGATGCCATCCGCCTCGGCGATGCCGTCGTTCCAGCCGTCGAGTCTGATGTCGACGCTCTGGATGCCGGGGATGTAGCCGACGTAGCCGACCTCTCCCTCACCTCCGAGCAGGTCGATGGCGTACTCTGCTGCGGCGTCGCCGACGGCGTGCCCATCCGAGCGGACCGTGCCGAGGCGCGCGCTCTCGTCGTTGACATCGGCGTCGACGGTGATGATGGGGATTCCCGAGTCCATCACTGCCCTCATCGGGGCGACCATGGCATCTGCGTCGAGCGCAGACATGATGATGCCGTCAGGGTTTGTAGCAGCGACGGACTGCAGCAGCGCGGTCTGGCTGGCGACGTCGAGGGTCGTCGGCGCCTGCCAGTCGAAGTCGACGCCGAGCTCTGCCGC
Source organism: Candidatus Agrococcus pullicola (assembly GCA_019115685.1). GTDB lineage: Bacteria > Actinomycetota > Actinomycetes > Actinomycetales > Microbacteriaceae > Agrococcus > Agrococcus pullicola. Next base: position 1,718 of record DXDC01000041.1, on the reverse strand, counting down.
CTTCGCCTCAGCGCCGGTGACGAGCGTCAGGTAGTAGGGGTCGAACTGGTCGTTCAGGAGCATGACGATGCGAAGTCGATCGCTGTCACCGGATGATTCCTCGGTCGGGCCCGACTGCGTCGCGCAGCCGGTCAGCATGACGCCGGCCGCTGCGACGCACGCCAGTGTGCGAATCAGTGTGTTTCTCATGGTTCGTCCTAACTCATGGGTGGGGAGGGGTGTGCAGGTCTTGTGCGGGCACGCACTACGTCTGACTGAATCGTCGGCGCCGGTACTGGTCGACCGAGACTGCCGTCATGAGCACGAGTCCCACGGCGACGTTCTGCCAGAAGGGCTGCATGCCGAGGATTACGAAGCCGCTTGTGAGCGTCGCGGGAATCAGCGCGCCGATGATGGTTCCGCCCATACCGCCGCGCCCGCCCCAAAGGCTTGTGCCTCCGATGACGACTGCGGTGATGACGTTGAGCGCCGTCATGGTGTAGCCGCCGACCGTGGCCGTGGTGAATCGGCTGACATCGATCACACCGGCGATGCCGGCCAGCGCGCCCACGAGCACATAGACCGAGACCGTATACCTATCCACAGCAATGCCCGCTCGCCGAGCGGCCTCCGGGTTCGCGCCGATCGCATAGATCCGCATGCCGTAGCGCGTGTGGGCGAGGATCACCCACAGGACTCCGACGATGATCGCGGCGACGACGATCGGCCAGGGAACGAGCCCGAACATGCGACCGAGCCCGAAGGCCGACTGCAGCTCGCCCGGGACTCCTGAGACGTTGATCCCGCCGGTCCACACCTGGGCCAGGCCGAGGATCACGGTGGAGCTCGCGAGTGTGGCGATGAACGGCGGGATCTTGGTGCGTACGACGACGAGCCCGTTGAAGAAGCCCCAAAGGGCTCCGACGAGCAGGCCCGCGGCGGCGCCGGCGAGGATCGGCCCCCACAGCGAGAACCCGAATCGGTCGCTTGGGTCGAGCTGGCGGGTGGCTTCGGCCATGATGCTCGCGGCGGTCACTGAGCTGAACACGATGATTGCGCCCACCGAGAGGTCGAGACCGCCAGCGATGAGCAGGAACGTCACCCCGGCTCCGAGGATGATCAGCTGCGATGCGCTGAGGCCGATGCTCTCGAGGTTCGATGAGGAGAGGAACGTGTCCGGCGGGGAGGCGAGGGCGAACAGCCCGAAGATCACCACGAAGAGCACGAGGATCGTGAGGTTCTGCAGTTTGGGGCTCTGCAGCAGCTTGTTCGTCAGGCTTTCGTTCGTCGGTGCGGCGCTCATCGTGAACCTCCTGTCATCGCTGTGATGAGGTCGTTGGTCTCGAGGTTCTCGATCCCCTCAGTCAGCACGTTCTCGCCCAACCGCAGCACAGTCGCCCGGTCGGCAACCTCGAAGACGTCGGGCATCGAGTGCGAGACAAGCAGCACACTCAGCCCCCGCTCGTCGCGAAGGTTGCGGATCAGTTCGAGTACGGATGCCGTCTGCGCGACCCCGAGGGCGGCTGTGGGCTCGTCGAGCATGACGAGCGACGAGCCCCAGAGCGTGGCCTTGGCGACGGCCACGGCTTGTCTCTGGCCGCCGGAGAGTGCTTCGACCTCGACGTGCTTGGTCGGGGTTCGCGCGCCGAGCCTCTGCAGCTCGGCCACGGCGGCCTGTTGCATTGCGGGCCGGTTCACGAACCCGAGCTTGCCGAGGATCCCTTTGCGCATGAGCTCTC
>DXDC01000363.1 GCA_019115685.1 Candidatus Agrococcus pullicola | reverse complement strand
GATGCCGGGCTCGGCCAGCGGGTTGCGGGTAATTGCCTGCATGAGCCCCCCGGAGACGCCGAGCGCCGCTCCGATAGCGAGACCGATGATCGTTCTCGGCAGCCGCATCTCGCGCACGATGATGTGCTCGTTGCTTCCGTCGAATGCGGTGAGCGCGCCCCAGACGTGCAACCACGTCGCGTTACCGGAACCGATCGAAAGACTGACCAGCGCGACTCCCGCTAGCGCGACGAGCAGGGCGATGCCGCCTAGCAGCCTCCGCAGCGAGGGTCCCACGCGCTCCTCTTACTGCCCGAGGTGCTCTTCGAGATCGTCGAGAATCCGGTGTGCACCGATGTAGTTGGCCGAGAGCCACGTGTTGTAGTCGACGGAGAAGACGGCGTCGTTCTGCACAGCGTCGAGGTTGTTCCAGAGCGGGTTGCTCTGCGCCTCGTCGAGCAGGTTGTCGTTGTCGGGGTCGGCATCGGCGATCGTGTAGGCGAAGATGACATCGCCGTCGGCATCCGGCAGGTTCTCCATACTGACTGGCAGGAAGCCGGAACCGGGTTCTTCGACGTTCTGGATGTCCGGGCGCGCGAGTCCGATATCGCTCAGGATCATGCCGGGGTAGGAGTTCAGGACTTCCAAGCGCAGTTCCTCAGCGTGGAATCGGATGACGGAGACCTGGATGTCCCCCGGGTTGCCGATCGCTTCGATGACCTCGTCCACGCGGTTCTGGTAGTCCGATTCCACCTGCTCGGCGGACTCCTCGGCTCCTAAGACTTCGGCGAGGTCGTGGAGGTGATCCTTCCACGAGCCGGTGCCGTCCCACTCGAGAATCACCGTGGGAGCGATCCTGCTGAGGGTTTCGTAGTGCTCTTCGTGGACGGAGGTACCGATGATCAGGTCGGGAGCAACGGCTGCGATGCTTTCGAACTCCAGCTCGACCGAGTGTCCGACGTGCTCCAATGAGTCGATGTCGAAGCCCTCGGGGTAGTCGAGCCCCTCGATCGGTTCGGCGTTGAACGCGTAAGCATACGGTGCCTCGCCCATCGAGAGCATCGCGGAGAGGCTCGGCGCCCACAGCGTCGTGACGCGCTCGGGGTCCACGGGCACCTCGGTTTCGCCCCCAAGGTGCTCGACCACGCGGGTTTCACCGGCGTTCTCGCCGTCATCCGGGGTGTCGCCACCGCTACCGCAAGCTGTCAGCGCGAGTAGGAGCAGGGCGGCCGAGCCTGCGGCAAGTCTGCGAAGCATGGTTCCTCCGGGTGTGCTGGGAGCAGAGCAAAGACTAGGTTAGCCTAGCCTAACTTTCATCGGCTTCCGCGACCCAGTACCGACGGGGAATCCGCACTGCATCGTCGCCGCAGCCGTTGATGAGCTGCTCCGGGTGCTGATGTCCGATCAGCTCCACACGGTGGACATCACCCATCACGCGGATATCCACAGTGGCTCGCTCGTCCAGTTCGTGCCACGAGAGCACGGTGGCGTCGTGAATGCCGAAGACCGATAGCCGCTCGCGCAGGAGCAGTTCCGCTGTTTGGACGCTGTTCGGGTAACCGGATCGCCCGCGCAAGTTGCCCAGCTGCAGGGTGTCCGTCGCATACCTGCGGGCGGCGGAGAGCCCCGACACCGGGTTCAAGTGCCCGAAATAATGTCCGAGCGGGAAAACGACCATGGATGCCGCAAATCGATCGCCGCCTATGTGCGTGATCTCCCACGGCGCGAATCCTCCTGTCGCGATCGCGCGCAATACGGGCCGGCCGAATTCCGCGCAGCAGACCTCGCGTCTTCCGTGTGTGCAGACGAAGAACGTGGGTTCTGTGACGGGCTCGCCGTCGGAGGGCTCGTGACTATCGGCAATCGCTTCGAGATCCAGGTCGACGAGATCGCGGTAGCTACGCAGCTGTACGCGGCGCAGCCACGCCTCCGGTCTGCCGCCCGTCAGGAACGCAATGGGGGCGTCGACGCGGCGAGCGTGCGGCTGCCGGATGAGGGCGAGACGTACTCCCGGAGCCCGTTCGCGAATTTCGGCGAGCACGTCGCCGGGGAGAGCGGCGTCCACGGCCTGCGATGGCCAGGGGCCGGGATGCTCGACGAGCAACCACCGCGAGTCGGTGTAGGCCGTGCCCGCGAGGGGCTCCTCTGCACGCTGAGACAGGATAGAGCAGGCGCCTTCCCTCCTGGAAGGCCCGGTCTTGAGCTCGGGCGCCCGGCACGAATCGGTCACTGCGTAAGGCTAACCTAACTCCTGGGGGCGGTGCATGCGGGTCGGTTCGTCGACCGCCCCTGTGGCTCCACGATGGATGTGCTAAGCACTCGGGCGAGGCGGACAAGAACTGTGGTAGCTCTGGAAGTAAGGTTTGCCTAACTTACGCAAGGAGCGCAGAGCACACATGACACACACCACGGAGCAGCGTCGGTCTGTATCCGTTCTCGTGATTGGCAGCGGGGGATCGGGGTTACGCGCAGCGATCCAGCTCCGGGAACGCGGTCACGACGTGCTCGTCGTCGGTAAGCGCTCCCGTCACGATGCGCACACCGCGCTGGCAGCCGGTGGTATCAACGCAGCGCTCGCGACCATGGACCCGGAAGACACGTGGCAGCAGCACGCGGCGGACACGCTGAAGGAGAGCTACGGGCTCGCCGATCCGCGCACTGTCGAGATCGTCACGAGCGAAGCGGCCGAAGGCATCGCGGATCTCGAGCGCTACGGCATGGGTTTCGCTCGAGAGGACGACGGCCGCATTTCGCAGCGCTTCTTCGGCGCACACACGCATCGACGCACCGCGTTTGCCGGCGACTACACGGGGCTCGAACTGCAGCGCACGCTGATTCGCCGTGCCGAGCAGCTGAACGTCGAAATCGAAGACTCGCTGTACATCACGCGCATTCTCGTCAACGATGCAGGCGTCGTGTTCGGCGCCTACGCATTCGATCCGGCTACAGGGCAGCGCTCCGTCATATATTGCGATGCCGTGATTCTCGCCGCGGGCGGTCACAACCGCATCTGGCGCCGGACATCCTCCCGTCGTAATGAGAACACGGGCGACTCGTTCCGGCTCGCGGTGCTTGCGGGCGCGCGCATCCGCGATGCGGAACT
>DXDC01000362.1 GCA_019115685.1 Candidatus Agrococcus pullicola | reverse complement strand
CCGCGGAGCGATTGTTGAGCGCCGACCAGCCGAGGCCGCCCGACAGGAACTCGTCGAGGGCGTCGGTATCGAGGCGCGGTACGTGGGGTTCCTTCTTCGACGGGCCGAGGAAGTACCGGAACGGGTTGCGCGGCTTCGGCGCCCAGATGTCGTTCGACCCGTGCACGTGCACACCCGGCGTGCCTTCGAACGAACCGAGCGCGCGACGGATCGCCGGCAGCGCGTCCGGGTGGCCGAAGTTGTCGCCCGTGTCGATCACGAGGTCCGGACGCAGCGACGCGAGGCGCGAGACCCATTCGCGCTTGCGGCGCTGCCACGGCGCGAGATGCATGTCGCTGATGTGCAGGATCCGGATCGGGACCGACCCGGCGGGAAGGATCCGCGCCGTGCGGTGACGCACCGTGAACATGAATCGCTCGATGCCGATGCCCCAGGTCGCGGCCGTGGAGCCGGCGACGCCGACCGCCGCGAGGGCAATCGGCAGCGCGCGGGTCATCAGTCGTCGTCTCCGTCATCGGCGCTCGCGTTGCACCTGGATGCCTCGCGATTGATCTTCACGGTGGCGCCGTCCTCGACCTGCGTGCCGGCCGCCGGATCCGTGCTGGTCACGCGGCCGCCCGCGGGCGCGTCCGGGTTCGTCTTGCACGCAGTGAGCTCCACGCGCAGTCCGAGTTCGAAGAGCTCGCTGTACGCCTTGCCAGGAGACATCCCCGAGACGTCCGGAACCTCGATGGAGCCCTTGCCGTCGGAGATCAGGAGCGTGATGAGGCTGCCGGCCGGGGCCGTGCCGGACGGGTTGGTGCTCTCGACCCGGCCCTTGTCCTGTTCTCCCGGTACTTCGTCGCCCGTACGGACCTGGAAGCCTTGCCCCCGCAGAACGGAGGTCGCCTCTTCGACCGACATGCCCGACACGTTCGGCACGTCCTTCTCGACGACCTTCGTCAGGCCGGGGTCGGGCTCGGGGAAGGCCTCGCCGCCGTACTTGGCATTTGCTGCTGCTTGGATCTCGCGAGACATCGTGTAACGAATACCGTCGAGACCGTTGTTGAACAGGTCTCCCTGCCCGTTGCGCGCACCGCCGCTGGCGTTGCCGATCCATGCAGCGGAGGTGACGTTGGACGTCGTCTGGATCATCCACGACTGGATGCCCTCGTGCGTACCCGTCTTGCCGAACGTGGGGATGCCGTCGCCGACGTTGGCGCCGCTGCCGGTCTGCCCGCCTTCCATGACGCGGGACATCGTGTAGGCGGTCGTCGCCGCGACATTCTCGTCGAGTACGCGCTCGCACTCCGTCTCGGGGATGGGAAGCTCGTCGCCATCGGGTCCGTCCGCCCGCAGAATGGCGGTCGGCTCGCAGTGGACACCGCCGTTGGCGACCGTCGCGTACGCCGACGCCATGTCGACGGGCGCGATGTTCGCGGATCCGACGACGCTGAACGCTGTCTCATGTCCGGGGAGCTCCGAGATCGGATCACCGTTTCCGAGCGAGACGCCCATGCGGTCGGCAACGTTGTGAATCTCGCACACGTCCAGCTGGGACGCCATCGCGTAGAACCCCGTGTTGAGCGAGAGCCCGGTGAAGTTCCGAACCGAATTGATGCTGCCGCCGTTGTTCCCGAAGTTGTCACCGCGGCTGGTGGTGTACGAGCTCGTCATCTCACCGCAGGAGAACGGCAGCGTCTGCCCGACGCGACCGTCGAGGTACTCGTTCGCACTGCGGCCGTTCTCGAGCCAGTCGATGATCGTGAACATCTTGTACGTCGAACCGGCGGAGAACCCGGTTGAGCGGCCGTGGGTGAAATCTGCCGCATACACCAGCGATGTCTCGCCCGGCCCCGTCTCTGACGACTCATTGAAGAGCGTGTTCTGAGCCAGGGAGAGGATGTTTCCGGTGTGCGCATCGATCTGCACCGCCGCCGCGCCGAGGTCCATGCCATCGCGATGGGTCTCGACGTTGCGCGCCATCGATTGCTGCGCCTCGTACTGCAGGTTGTTGTCGAGCGTCGTGTAGATGTCGAGCCCGCCGCGCGTGAGCAGGTCGCTGCGCTCTTCCGGCGTTTCGCCGAAGGCATCGGTGTACCGATCATCGTGCAGAATCGTGTTCTTCACGTACTGGCAGAAGTAGGCGGTGCCGCCTGCCGCAGCGCAGCCCTGCGTGCGGTTCTTGAGCTTCGGCTCGATCGGCTGTTCGATGGTCTCGTCGTACTTCTCCTGCGTGATCGTGCCCTCGGTGAGCATGCGGCTCAGCACCTGGTCACGGCGCTTCTTCGTCAGCTCGTAACCGTTCTCCTTGCCGTTCGCCTCGTTGTCCGGCTGGTCGAGACGCAGCGTCGACGGGTAGTTCACGATGCCCGCGAGCGTGGCCGCTTCGTTGAGATTGACGTCTTTGGCCGACTTCGAGAAGTAGCGCTGCGCGGCGGCTTCGATGCCGTACGTCGAACCGCCGAAGTTCACGAGGTTGAGGTAACCGATGAGGATCTGCTCTTTGGAGTAGTCCTGCTCGATCGTGATCGCGTA
>DXDC01000361.1 GCA_019115685.1 Candidatus Agrococcus pullicola | reverse complement strand
CTCCCAGATCCTGCTGCTGGCCCTGCTCGGCTTCGTGTTCATGCTGGCCGAGGGAGTCGCGAGCGACTGGAGCGCGCTGCACGCTGTCGAAGAGCTCGGCACGAGCGAAGCGACCGGCGCCATCGCGTACGGTGCCTTCGCCCTGAGCATGACGGCTGCCCGATTCGTCATCGACCTCGTCGTACGTCGTTTCGGTGCCGTCGCCGTCGTGCGCTACGGGTCGATCATCGCCGCGATCGGCATCGGCGTCGTCGTCCTTGCGCCCGCATTCTGGGTCGCGCTCGTCGGCTGGATGGTCTTCGCACTCGGCATCGCGGGCGTGGTTCCGCAGATATTCAGCGCCGCCGGCAACCTACCCGTCCGCAAGCGGGCAGTGCTGCTGGCACGCATCGTCGGCGCCGGGTACATCGGTCTGCTCTCCGGGCCCGCGATCATCGGCTGGGTCGCCAGCGCGACCGGCCTGAACGGTGCGCTCCTGGTGCCGCTGCTGCTGTGCATTCTCGGCATCGCGGGGGCCACGAGCGTGCGTCCTCCCACACCCGCAACGACCTGAATGCGTGCGGCTCGGCCACCATCAGGGTACGAGCACCCCACCGCGGATGCGGATCACGTGCGCGGGTGAATCGGGCAGACGCTCGGGCACCGCGATGCGAAGTCGCGCGTCGTCGACCCGCACCGGCTGCGAGCCGATCCCGAGGACGGCGCACTCAGCCGGAGGCGTCCGCACTGTCACTCCCTGCAGTTCGTGGATGCCGGATCCTGGATCGGCGGAGAGCAGTGTGGCGTACAGAACATCGTCGCGATGCGTGAACCGCACCGGAACGCCACGATCCGTGCGCCCCTCGGCCGTGAGCCACGGGCGGGTTCCCGTGATCGCCTCCTCGTTGGTGCGCATCCACGTACCGAGCCCGGACAGTATGTGCAGCTGACTCGCAGGGATACTGCCGTCGGGAGCGGGGCCGACCCCCAGCAGCAGATTCCCGTTCTTGCTCACCACGTCCACGAATCCGTGGACGAGTTCCTGGATACCGACCATGTCCTCGCCTCTCTCCGCTCGGTTGAGGGCGAAGGAATGGCCGATGCCCCTGGTGTACTCCCACTTGTCGGTTCGCGTTTCGGCGAAGCTCCGATACTCGGCGGTCGCGAAATCCGAGTGCTTCGAGGACGGGAACTCGACGCTCTTGACGGACTGGGGCAAGAGTGGCCAGAACAGCTCCGCGGCTCGTCCGATCACGCGCGTTTTCAGAGTGTCTAATCGGGTCCTTCGCGCCGGCCCCTCGAGCCAGCGATCGTTCACGACGCCCTCGGGCACTCGACGGTAATAGTCTGAGAACAGCTGTGCAAGATTCCCGCCTCCCGGCCAGCCGATATCGTTCCAGAGGACGCTCGGAGCATAACGATCGATCAGCTCGCGAACGTGTGCTTCGGCGTATGCGGTGTAGGCGGGGTCGGCCGGCATCGCGAGGAGCGCGTCGGCGTTGTGCCGCATGACCACGTCATGGACTGACCAGTCGTAACCGCCCGAATAGTACAGTCCCAGCCGCATGCCGGCTGCACGCACCGCAGACGCGAAGTCGCCGACGAGATCACGGGTGGGGCGGAAACCCCGGCCTTTCGGGTGAGGCACATCGCTGTGCCAGAGCGGGACCCCGTCATGATGCTTCGACGTGAGCACGACATACGCAGCACCCGTCTCACGCAGCTCTCCTGCCAACTGAGTGAGATCGGCGGTACTCGCCGCGCGGTCGAACTCGGCTGCGAAGTCGTCGTACTCGCGATCGCCGTGCACGGCGCGATGATGCGCCTGGGTTGCGCTGCCCGGCACTCGGTAACTGTTTCGATACCACTCGGCATAGGGATTGGCGCGGTACAGGCCCCGCGCCCCCTTCGCCGTGAGCAGCGCGTCGATGTCGGTCGATTGCGGAGCCCAGGCGGGAACCGAGTACGGACCCCAGTGAATGAACACTCCCAGCTTGGCATCGTGAAACCATGCCGGTACCTCGCGTTCGGCGAGAGCATCCCATGAAGACGCGTGATATCCAGTCATGGCGAAGTCGCCTCGCTTCCTCTGTACCGCTGTTGAGCTTGCACGTGTCGACCGCTCCCGCCGCAAACCGACAGAACTGCATCGAACCCGGGTTCAGACTAAGCGCGCCCGCGCTGCTTGCTCGGGGATTGCGTAGCCCCCGACAGTGAATCGGGTACGGCGCGTGACGAATGCGCTAGCGGGATCCTTCGAAGGGAGGCAAGAGCTGCCGACGGTCGGTGATCCCGAGCTTGGCATACGCGCGTTGCAGATGACCCTCGACCGTGCGCGGAGAAAGGTAGAGGTCGCCGGCGATCTCCGCATTGCTCATCCCTTGAACCGCACGAATACTCACCTCGACTTCTCGCTCGCTGAGCACGGCAGGGTCGATACGGGCGCGGCCGAGCGATGGTGTCGTGATGGCTCCGACCGCGGCGCAGTGCTCGGCGGACAGCGTCAGCAGGCGCGAGCTTCTCGCCTTGTCCCCTGCACGAGCCGCGATTTCCGAAGCTCTGGCGGCCAGCTCTGCCGCATAGAGGCCTCGGCCGCATGCCGCATGCTGTTCCACCAGCGCTTCCACTGTTATTGCGGAGCGGTCGGGATGCCCGGGCTCAAGCGCCAACAACGCTCCAGAATACTCAGCGAGCGTCGCGGCCAAAACGCCTTGCACGTCGACGGCAACCGAGCGGAGCGACTCCAAGTGCTTCCTGTGCTCGTCGTCCTCGATCAGCCGGAGTCGCCAGGCGTCGTGCATGAGCCTCATGGCCACGAGAGCACGATCCTGCTGCACGGCACACTGCAGCAATTCTTCGTACCGTGCTCGGGCGGCCTCTTGACCATCGAATGCACGAATCACGAGGAGCATCAGGCGTTCGACTTCGTCTCTTGCAATGCCTCCGCTGCTCCCGGGTCGCGCTGCGAATACCGTGTACTGCGCGTGTGCCCGCTCCAGATCGCCCAGCATGGTTGCGGCCACTGCGTCCAAGCCCGCCACGAATCCCTCCAGCTGGTGCCTGTCGTGTCCCGCGGTGATTGCGAGGGCCTGTGCGAAGAGGCTGCTCGCTTGGGCCACGTCGCCAGTTTCGAGGAGCAGGTCACCACGTCCGGCGAGGAATACATCGTGATCGAGCGACACATCGTGCCAGTCGATGGGCGCAAAATCGTCGTCGTACACTGCAAGGGGCGACCCCTCTGCCATCATGGCGAGGAACATCGCCATGATGAGCATCGTCTTGGCTCCAGAGCTTGCAGACGGCCATTCCGGTTGCTGCAGGTGCAGCCTGAAGAGCTCGCAGCCATCCTGCGGTCGTCCCCGGTAAACAAGATCGGCGATGGCGACCGCAGCCCGTTCGGTCGCGTCGCCGGCCCGGTGCGTAACACCGTTGAGGTCACTGGCATCGTGATCCTCAACCGCTCCGAAGCCGGTCCGTCCACTCATCCTGCGATGCCGTTCGGGAAATTCCGGCCAGGGGTACTCCAGATTCCAACGCCGGAGGTTTTCCCCGAGGTGCAGGTGCGCATAGGAGGGGAGCTCCTCGGGGTTAAGGGCAGCAACGATGTGATCGAGATGCGAGCGGAATGCCGAAGAGCTCACGGTCGTGAGCACGAGTTCTGCGGTAAACCCCGCACCGAGCTGCACGAGTTCCTCGGGGTGTGCGAGCACAGCCGAGGCGCCGGGGCCGTCGAAGCTCTGCGCGATGTCCATTTTCGAATTCCGGGTTGTTGCCACCAAGAGCGACCCGGCCAGGCCCTGGTCGATGGTCGATGGTGGGATGAGACGTTCCGCGGTCGAGCGGGGAACGGCTCCTACGATCGCGAAGCGTTCGATCGCCTCACGGAGCTCGACCGTGAGTCCCGCCACTCTCCTGGCGATGAGGTCCACGAGTCGCCGGCCTCCTGGCCGCCAATGATCGATGAGGGTCCGATACCCGTGTACAAGCGGGAGAGCACCGTCCTGCCGGGCGTCGATCGCAAGCTCGCGCAGGTGCATGGGATTCCCGCCCGAGAGGTTGAGCAGCTTATTGACTGTACTGACATTGCATGCGCTTCCGAGCAGATCTTCGAGCAGAATCCGCGCATCCTCCAGCTTGAGCTCCTCAAGATGCACCTCGTGCGCACCGTGAGAGAAGGCGAGCTGCTGAAGGTCCTCCGGCAACGCCGAAATCCGCGTCGTAGTGATGATCAACTCGACGACACCCTCCATTTGCGCAATGGCTGCTGCGCTTGCTCGATCAATCGCGTAGGCGTCATCGAGGAGAAGCGTACGCGGTGAGACGGCACTGTCTTTGGCTATCGCAGCGATGATGTCCGCGGGCGAGTCGCGTTCTGATGCCAGGTGGGGCACCTGCGCGGTCAGCGCCGCCAGGCACGCAAACGGCACGTCCGAAAGAGTCGGAGAACCCGTGACGCGATGGACAGGTCGTCCTTGACGCGAGCGAACCGCGAGAAGGCTTTGGCCGAATGTGGTGCGACCACTACCCGCTGCACCGGTGACGAGCACGGGTGAAGAGCGCTCCAGTGCACGAAGCGCGTCGTCGAACCCAGTTGCTCGAGACGGCAGTGCGGCGGGCACCGCAATGCGGGAGTCGGCACTCATGCCCTGAGCTTATAGCAGCCCGATAGGCCGACGGAGGAGGCGCCGTTGGATAGACGGCGCCTCCTCGCACTTTTACTGACGAACGAATCGACGAGAGAGTAGCGCTGTCCCTCCCAGGATCGTGAGCAGCAGCGCGCCGAGCAGGGCGGCTACGGGAATTCCCGTACCCGTTTGAGGGAGCTTGTTCGCGTTGTCGCTAGCGCCGGTGCGGGGCTGGTCTCCCTTGTCAGAGCCGTCAGCTCCGTCACCGTCCTCATTGGGATTCGGGTCCGGGGCCGGGGCATCCGCGAACGTGAGCTCATAGGGTTCGCTCGTGGAAGCCTCGTGGTTCAGGGTTTCGGGTGTGAAATCCGCGGTGATGACGTATTCCCCGCTGCGCTCGGGGGCCCAGTCGAACAAGACGCCGTCGCCCTCTAGCAGCGGCAGCGGCTCGGAGATGTCGACACCGTCGGCTTGGAAGGTGACCGTACCCGACAACTCGGCGGCCCACCAAGCATCTTGATCCACGATCGCGATCAGCTCGGCGCTCTCCCCGTTCACGTAGTGCGCGGGATCGATGAGGGCGTCGTCGCCGACGTAGACGGTGACGTCCGTGGGAGATGCCGAGAGTCGAGCCTCTTGCGCTTCGCCGAGGCTGGAGCCGAACCAGTTGTCTGGGTCGAATGCAACCGAGTACTCAATCGAGTCGGGAGAGCCCAGCAGGATGTCCGGCACGGGAATCGAAACGGTCACCAGGGCATCAGCATCCACACCGGCGCCGAGGTCCTCGCCGGCTGCGCGGAACGACCCTTCTGAGATGGAGCCTTGCACCGGCTCCTCGGCTACGACCTCACCGTTCTGCATGAGCAGGAGCGTGCCCGCTGGTATTCCATACACCGACCCGCATTCGGCAACTGCCGCCTCGTCGCCCGCGCTCCAGGCTGAACATTCGGATTCGATCATCATATTGACGGTCAGCTCGCCGCCGCCGTACACGGTGGGAACTGCGGTATCGCCGTCGGCTTCCAGCCAGAAGTCGATGACCGTCGGAACCGGATCCACGGTGACCGTGGTCGTCTCACCGACAACCGGGGAGAGACCCGTCTCCTCATTGCCCTGGAAGAACGGAGTGATCGCAAGCGGACCGGTCGTCACCGGGCGTACGGTGACCGATGCGGTACCGTCTGCATCGAGCTGGGCCAGCTCCAGCACCTCGCTGCCAAAACCGACACCGACGAAATCCCCCTCGACCGAAGGAGCGCCCAATACCTCAGGATCGACGTGCAGGGTAAGGGTGAAGCTTTCGCCCGCATGCAGTACGCCATCGGGCCAGCCGGTCACGGTGAACGCCGGTTCGATAGCATCCTGGGCTGCAACTGTCGGGGCGAACGAGTCTTCCGGTGCCGTCGTCGCGTTTGCGACGAGAGCGCCGGAAGCGGCAAGCATCAGCGTGCTCGCTCCTGCGATTCCCGTCAGCAGGAAACGCCGTACGCTGCCCGGAAGAGCACGACGCCGTGGTGATTGAGTGGACATATGTAGTCGTTCCTTTCATCTTCGTGCTCATATGTGGCACGAGGGATGTACTCATGCTGGCAAGCAGTCGGCCGGAGCGACCGAAACCGCGTACCCTCATCAGCGAGATCAGGTAGCGGGCGGGGGATCGGCTCAATCGGCCGGAGGCCCACGGGAGCGGAGAAGTCGCGACTAGCGTCGCACCCGCCGGTAAGGGTGCGTTTGCACCCGGCTGGTCGCTGCCAAAATCCGAGCGTGCACGGTCTCGTGCTTGCGCGCGCGAGCCATGAGCATGCGTGTAGTGCGGGCCGCTGCCCGCAGATGCATCGGCCTGCCTTCGATGCCGAACATCAACAGCGCCCATTCCGGCAGCAACGACAGAATGCCGTCTTGCACATTCACCGCGACGAAGACCGAGATCGGGTTTCCCTTCAGCGACGGACGCCGCATCGCGCGCGAGATCTCCGCGGCCGGGAGAGTCAGCGCCATCCAGTCCCGGTTGTCGTCGATGTACGCTCTGAGGTCGGCATAGTTTTCGGGTATGAGACTCGGCTGTGTGACCCCGATCAGTTCGGCTGCCCGCTGTTGCTCTCGTACGAATCGATCCTGCTCTGCCGCGCTGAGCTCCGGGCCGAAGGCTTCAGCGGCTCGCAGCACACCGAAAACCAAAGCGTTGTGGGTCCACGCGAGCCAGCGCTCGTTGTCCGCTCGGAGTTCTTCTCCTGTGAACGGGTCGGTCCAGACCGCCCGAGCGTGCAGTCGCCGGACTGCTGCTGCGGCGGCGTCGGCGTGCGCCCGGTCGCCAAAGATCGTGGTGTCGATGTACCGACCGGTTCGTTCACCCCGGCCGGCGATGTCACTCGCGTAATCGCTCGTGGCAGCGAAGAGCCTCATCATCATGGGGTTCAGCGACTGCAGCAAGATTCCAGTGACCCCGCCGAGCTTCGATGAGGGATCGGAAAAGAGTTGCCAGCTCACGCTATCGGGGCCAAAGTATCCCTCGTCTTCGGCGGAAGCGCGCGGCGCTGACGCTTCACTGACATTCTGCATGCTGATCTCCCTGCAACTCAGGTCTACACGTTCGGCAGCTTCCATCGCTGCTGTGAGTTCAGCGTAAGGTTGAACTCACCTCAACACGCTTGCAATCCCTACCTGATTCTCACCCGCTCCCTACGTGATCTCGAACCGGCGCCGGTACGACGCATCGCGTACCGAGCGAGGTCTGATCGACGCTCCGGGCGAGCGGAGCGGTCAGCCGAGGACGGCCCGGGCTTCGATCTCGTCGCCGACCGTGACGGTTACGTCGATGATGCGCTCACCGAGCGGTCCAAGATCGGCGAGCCGCATCGGCTTTACCCTGAGGTGATTCTCGGCAAGCTTCAAGAAGCCGGCGATGATCGGATTCTTGCTCGTGATATCGATCTCCCGCGTGTGGAAAACGAGTTCATGATCGAGCTCCAGCGTAGCCTTGGCGATCGCTGTTCCACTGACGAACCCTTTCGAGACCTTCGCACTCGCCTCGACGCGCACGCTGCGCGGTGTCTCCTGCGTGAACCGCACCTGCCGCAGCTGCACACGGACCGGCACATCCTCTCGGTCGCTGAGCTGCTCCACGAGCACGTGCAGCGAGTCGATGAGGGCGTCCTGCTCGACTCGTAGCGAGAGCTCACCAGTGAGGTGGAGGGGGTCGCGGTGCTCATCGATCGCGATCGCCAGGAGCCCCCCGGCGTCCTCCAGCCAGGTAATCGGCACATCCACCAGCGCACCGTCAAGCACGTACGGTGCGCCGAGGACCGTCGCGGGCCGAGCCCGGATCTCTGCCAGCTTCACCAGCCCCGGCGACGCGTGCACGGGATCCAGCCGTCTCTCCTCGATGCCGTGCGAACGGAACGCCTCGCCGACTCGGTCGCCGAAGTCTTCGAAATCCTCAACCGAATCGATGCGAATGCCCGTGAGGTCGATCCGAATATGATCGATGTCGTTGCCAACCACCTGGCCGACGTGCATGGATGTCCGCTCATCCAGACTCTGGAGCGCCGCCTGACCCGCCCGCTGCAGCCGATCTGCGGCGCCGGGCTTGGTGACGTTTCCGAGGATCAACGGGGTTGTCTCTGGCATGAACCCAGTGTAGAGCTCACGGCCTTGCGAGCCCTAAGGGCGTCCGGTCACCGTGGTCGCTGCCCACGGGATCGGGGTAGTGGCGAGATGGTGAGCGCTGTGTTCGAATCCTGAGCGGTCGAAGGCATAGGCTTTCGGTATGGCGGTCACCGATGATGCGATTGACAAGATCAAGCAGATGATTCAGTCGGGCGAGCTCGGCCCCGGCGACCGCCTTCCGCCCGAGCAGGAGCTTGCCGAGCGGCTCGGCCTCTCCCGCTCATCCATGCGCGAAGCTGTCAAGGCGCTCGAAACGATGCGGATTCTCGATGTGCGCCGCGGCGACGGCACGTACGTGACGAGCCTGAAGCCGAGTCTGCTCATCGAAGCGATGTCGTTCATCCTCGACTACCACTCCGACTCAGCCGTCATGGAGGTATTCGAAGCCCGGCGTCTGCTCGAGCCGCGCATCGCGGTGCTGGCCGCCGAGCGGGCCACGGTCGAGCAGATCGAAGCCATGGCGGCGCACCTGCGGACCATCGACGAGGATGCCGACACCGAATCGCTCGTCACGCACGACGTCGAGTTCCACAGGATGCTCGCGGCGGCAACCTGCAACGACTACCTCGCCGGGCTCATCGAGGCGATCGGGAGCCAGACCTGGCGGGCGCGCGTGTGGCGCGGACTCACGCAGGCCGGAGCCGTGGCACGCACGCTGGACGAGCACGAGCTCATCCTCACCAGCATCCGCGACGGCAACACCGAGGTTGCGCAAGCCGCCATGATGCTGCACGTCGCGGGAGCGGAGCGCTGGATCCACTCGGAACTGCGCGAGCACTGAGCCACTCAACGTATTTCGAGTGACTGCTGCCAGAACGCTGTTTCGAGAGTCGTGGCCGTGCGGAAGATCTCGATGAGGGCATCCAGGCGCCGCTGCGTGAGCAGCCCCTCCGCGTGTGCATCAAGGCTCGCGACGGAGGCTGCTGCCGCCGTCTGATACTCGTCTCCCGCGTACGCGGCGATCCATTCGCGGTACGGATGCTCCGGTTCCTGCGCGAGCGCCGGCGCTAGTGCGCTGCCGATCTCGGCGTAGCCGATCGTGCAGGGAGCGAGCGCCGTGTGGAGGTCGAGCAGGTCACCCGTCATCGCAGTGTCGAGCACGTACCGGGTATACGCGACGGTGGCCTGCTTCTCCTCGGTCTGCTCCAGTTCGGCAGGCGAAACACCCCAGCGCTCGGCCATCCCGATGTGCAGTCTCGTCTCGTGCAGCGTCGTACCGAGCGCGTCGCTGGCACGTTGCATGTCGGCGAGGCCACGGCTCTTGTAAACGGCGAGCGCATTCGCTCTCGCGAACTGCAGGAGAAACAGGTAGTCCTGCACGAGGTAGTCCTGAAATGCCGGGAGCGGCAGGCTGCCATCACCGAGCTTCGTCACGAAGTCGTGCTCCGTGTAATCAGCCCAGTCCGTACCGGCGGCGGCGCGCAGCCGCTCGAAAAGGCTCGGCTGCTCAGCAGTATCTTGCAGCGTGTTCGTCATCGACGACATCCCTCCGCGAGTGCTAACTCGATCAGGTTCGCGGGTGTTATCTCAGCCCGGATGGGCACCCCGTGTCGTTGCTCACGGTAACACATCGGATGCTACTGGCGGCGAAGCGAACTTCTCCGGATACTCTCCGCGAAGTCATCGAGCACCTGCAGTACTCCCCGGGCCATCCAGACCTGGTTTAGACGGCTCTGTGAAACGGGAGAGAGCACTCCTGCTCTACTCAGCGCCTGGATTGCACGGAACGCAGTCGACTGATCGCCTCCGATCTCCCTACGAACGAATTCGCTGTTGATGACCGGCTGCCCCAACAGGATGCCGGCGAGTTTTTCACCGCCGCTTCAGGAGCGCACGTTCGCAGCCTCCACCATGCGGTTCTTTTCGGCCACAAGGTTCTCGACCAGCTCTGACCCGCCCGAAGCTGCGAACATGGTGGACTTCATGAACACATCGATGATGGGGGCCGCATCGCCGGCTCGGTACCGTGTCAACTCATCGAAATATCCTT
>DXDC01000360.1 GCA_019115685.1 Candidatus Agrococcus pullicola | reverse complement strand
CTCGACTGAGGCCCGCGGCCCGAGTTCTTTACACTTGATGGATGACGGCAGTCATCGCTGCGACCGATGCACCGACGCTGTTCGGGGGCGTCCACCTGGGGTTGCTCGCGCTGACGGTAGCGCTTGCCGTGGTCGTGATCTGGGGCCTGCGGCGGATGCGCAAACCGGCTAGCAGGGAAGCGACGGTTCGGGTCGCGGGATGGGTGCTCCTGGTGCTCTCGGTGCTGTACATGGTGTGGCTCATGCTGCCCGCGAACTGGGATCTTGAGCGCTCGCTGCCGTTGCACTACTCCGACGCTCTACGGTTCATTGCCGCGGTCGCCCTGATCTGGCAACCCAAATGGGCGATAGGCATCAGTTACTACTGGGGACTGACGCTGAACACGCAGGCCATACTGACCCCGCATCCGAGCTTTCTCGTGGGCCCCACCGTCGGTTTCCTGTTCTACTGGGTGCTGCATATCGCGGTTCTCCTCGCACCACTGGCTCTCATCTGGGGGCTCGGCCATCGTCCGCGGTGGCACGAGTTCGCCGTTGCCTACTGCGCAGCATTGGCATGGGCCGCGCTCGCCATGGCGTGCAATGCGATGCTGGGCACCAACTACGCGTTCCTGAACGGCCCGCCGGAGGGGCCATCCCTGATCGATGTTCTGGGGCCGTGGCCGATCTACGTTCTCTGGCTTGCCGTTCTGGCGGCTGTCGTGTGGGCGCTCATGACCTGGCCGTGGACCCGGCGAGGTCAGCGGCGGGCCGCGCGTCATTAGGCTGGACGGTATGAGAATCGTTATAGCTGGAGCAACAAGCGCCCTCGGCATCGAGACCGCAGGGCGACTGCAGGAGGCCGGTCACGACGTTGTGGCCCTCGGTACGAATGCCGAACGGCTCGAAAGCGTACCCGCAACCGAGCGCGCAGTGGTCGACCTGACCGACCCCGCGGCTGTCGAACAGCTCGCCACAAGACTCGGCGACATCGACGGCCTTGTGCACCTCGTCGGCGGCTGGCGCGGTGGCGGCGGGCTCGCAGGGCAGACCGATGACGATTACGACTGGCTCGAGGCCAGGGTGCTGACGACGCTGCGCAACACCACGCGTACGTTCGCGGAGGCCATCGGTCGTTCGAGTGCCGGGCGCATCGCCATCGTTTCGACGAAGGGCATCGAAAAGCCCACCGCGGGCAACGCGAACTACGTCGCGCTGAAAGCCGCCGCGGAAACGTGGCTCGCGGCGGTCGGTCACGAGCTCCGAGAGACACCGGCCGAGACGCAAGTGATTCGCGTCAAAGCGCTCGTGACTGCCGAGGAGCGAGCCGCGCATCCAGAACGGAAGTTCCCCGGCTATTCCGACGTCACCGATGTCGCCCAGGAGCTGGCCCAGCTGTTCGGGTGACCCGGCCGCGTCGAGCCGGTGTGGTTTTGACAATGATTTTCGGTAACTTTAGTCTTACTGCATGCACTCGACGCGAAGAACACTGCTCAGCGCCCTCGGCATCGCGGGCGCAATCGCGCTGACCGCGACCGCGTGTTCGTCAGCGGGCGACGGCGAGAACGGCGGTGATGGTCTGAACGTCGTGGCGACGACAACGCAGATGGGCGACATCGCGCGCACCATCGCGGGTGACGATGCGAACGTCACGCAGCTGCTGCAGCCGGGAGCCTCCGCGCACGGCTTCGACCCGACCCCGGCATCCCTGCAGACACTCGCTCGGGCGGATGCCGTGGTCATGAACGGTGCCGGACTCGAGGACTGGCTCGCCCCGGTACTCGAGTCGAGCGGATTCGACGGCGTGATGATCGATGCGTCGGCAGGGATCGAGCTCTCCGGTGACCACGAAGACCACGAAGATCACGGGGAAGACGACCACGATCACGAAGCCGACCCGCATCTTTGGACCGATCCGGCCAACGTCATCGTCATGGCCGAAACCATCGGCGATCAGCTCGCACAGCTGGATGAAGGCAACGCCGCGACCATCGGCGAGAACACCGATGATTACGTGGAGCAGCTCGAAGCGCTGCAGCAGTGGATGGGAGATGCCTTCGCGCAGGTACCCGTCGAGGACCGCCTGCTGGTGACGAGTCACGACAGTTTCCACTATCTCGCGGAGGCGTACGACATCGCCGTCGTCGGCAGCCTCCTTCCGTCGTTCGACGACAACGCCGAAGTCAGTGCCGCGGCCATCGACCGACTCGTCGCAGACATCCGTGACACCGGCGCACGTGCGATCTTCTCCGAATCGCAGCTGCCGGCGGATCTCGCGAACACGATCGCTGAGGAAGCCGACGTCGAGGTGTACTCGGGCGAGGAGTCGCTCTACACCGACTCGCTGGGTGCCGAGGGCTCACCCGGCGAGACCTACATCGGCAGCCAGATCCACAACACGCGCCTCATGGTCGAAGCGTGGGGAGGCGGAGAGGCTCCCGAGCTTCCCGACGTACTGCAATGAGCACGCAAGAACCCATCGTCAGCATCCGCGACGCGAGCTTCAGTTACAACGGCAAACCGGCGCTCACGCACGTGTCGTTCGACGTGCACGCGGGCGAGGCGGTGTCGCTGATCGGCCCGAACGGCGCCGGCAAATCGACACTCCTCGCCGGCATCCTCGGCACGGTGAAGCATCGGTCCGAGCGCTTTACCGTGCCGACCGGCAAGGGGAGCGTCGGTCTGCTGCCGCAGCACCAGGGCGTCGACCGCGACTTCCCCGTCTCGCTCGAACAGGTCGTCATGATGGGACGGGTGCCGAAACGGGGCTTCCTCTGGCCGTCTCGGGATGATCGGCACGCGGTGCGAGACGCGCTAGCGACCGTCGGCCTCACCGAGCAGCGCAAGCAGCGCTTTGGCGAGCTATCGGGCGGACAACGCCAGCGCGGGCTGTTGGCCAGGGCAATCGCGGCAGGGCCCTCGCTGCTCCTGCTCGACGAACCGTTCAACGGGCTGGACTCCGAAAGCCGAGGCAAACTGCTCGAGATCGTGCGCCGGCTCAAGCACGAGGGCGTTGCGATGATCATCACGACGCACGACCTCGACCTCGCCAGATCAGCGACCGAGAAGACGCTGCTCGTCAACGGCGAACAGATCGCGTTCGACGAAACCGAGTGCGTACTCACGCTCGAGCAGGTGCAGCGCACCTTCGATCGCGAGGCCGTTGAAATCGACGGCCACACGCTCACGACCGCCGAGCATCACGCGAGCGAGCATCCGCACCACGGCCACGAAACGGAAGCGGGATGACCGAGCTGCTGGACGCGTTCCAGCTGCCGTTCATGCTGCGCGCGCTGGTAACGCTGCTGGTGCTCGCCGTCGCGGCCGGCACGGTCGGTGTCATGATCAACCTGCGCCGCTTGGAGTTCCTGACCGATGGGCTGACACACGCCGTGTTTCCGGGGCTCGTGCTGGGGTTCCTGGCTGCCGGTGAACCGGGGTTGCTGCCCGGCGCGCTCGTGATCGCACTCCTGTCCGCGGTGTTGCTCACGCTGCTGCAACGGCGCGGCGTCGGCGATCAGAACCTGATCGCGATTCTGCTCACCGCGTTCTTCTCGATCGGTGTGATTCTCGTCTCCACACAGCAGGGCTACAGCGGCCAATTGAGCGAGATGCTGTTCGGGCGGTTGCTGTCGATCACGGATTCGCAGATCACCGTGACGTCGGTGCTGGTGACGCTTGCCGTTCTGGCAGTGGCCGTGACCTGGCGACAGCAGGTGTTCAGGGCGTTCGACGATGACGGGGCGAGAGCGTCCGGCCTGCGCTCGGCATGGCTCGATGTCGTGCTCAACACAGCGGTCGTACTCGTTGTCGTGGCCGCCTCGGCGGCCGTCGGAACACTGCTCGTGCTGGCGGTTCTGATCGTGCCGGGTGCCGCAGCGAGACTCGTCGCACCGCGCATCGGCAGCGCCGTTATCGTTGCGACGGCATTCGCGATCGTCACGTCCGTGATGGGGCTGGTTTTCGCGTGGCAGCTGTCGATGGACCTCGGCGTGCAGGCGGCCCCCGGCGGCGTTGTCGCCCTGACGATGATCGCCGTCTATCTGCTGCTTCTCGCGCTCTACGGTCTGCTCCTCCGATCGGGGAGGCGTTGACGGTGGAACTGACCTACTTCACCAGGGCCGTCATCGAGGCGGTGCTGGCCGGCGCGCTCGCGGGCCTTGTCGGTGTTCTTGTCGTCGTGCGGCAGCGCGCGTTCTTCACGATGTCACTCACGCACGCGACGTTTCCCGGCGCGATCGCGGCAACGCTACTGGGCATCCCTCCCGTTGTCGGCGCTGCCGTGGGCTCGCTCGGCCTGGTCGGCATCGCGACCGCGATCGGCCGAATACGAGCCCAGGGTGCCTCGGTAGCCTCCGGCATCATGCTCACAACCGGCTTCGCGCTCGGCATTCTGCTGCAGTCGATTTCGAGTGTGCCGATCAATGTCGAGTCGTTCTTGACGGGCTCGATTCTCGCAACCGATCTGGCGCAGTTGACGTTGACGGCTGCGGTGCTGCTGCTCGCGGTGACGGTGATCGTCGTCTACGGGCGCAGGATTCTGTTCGAGAGCTTCGACCGGGACGCCTACCGTGCCGCCGGGATGCGCGGCTGGCGAATCGAGGCGCTCACACTGACCCTGATCGCGGCGACGGTCGTGACGCTCATGCCCGTTGTCGGCGCCATCCTGTCTGTTGCGCTCATCGTGGCACCCGCGGCAGCGGCGCAGCAGTTCACCCGCACGGTGACCGGGATGTTCGTACTCGCGCCCGTGCTCGGAATCTTCAGCGGTGTCACCGGTCTGCTGCTGTCGCGGGCGTTGGAGATCTCGGCGGGAGGAGCCATCACGCTGGTTGCGACGGCGTGCTTCGCCGTGTCGCTCGTGCCCTTCCGCAGCATACGGGGCGGGCGGCGTGCCAGCAACGCCCTTTCGCGGTAGCGTAGAGGCACCGTGAGCCAACCACAACGACGCAAGACATGGCAGCGCGCTGCCGTGCAGGAAGCGCTCGAGGCGACAGCAGAGTTCGTCTCGGCACAGACCCTGCACGCCCGTATGCGCGACACCGGTTCGCCGATCGGGCTCACAACGGTCTACCGTGCGCTGGCGACGCTCGCCGAGCACGGGGATGCCGACTCGTTGCAGTCGGAAGGTGAGCAGCTGTATCGCGCGTGCTCTCCGAAGCACCACCACCACCTCATCTGCCGCAGTTGCGGTCTCACGGTTGAGATCGAAGCCAAAGTGGTCGAGCAGTGGGCGCGTGAGGTCGCGAGCGAACACCGATTCACGGATGCCAGCCACGTCGTCGACGTGTTCGGCGTCTGCGTAGCGTGTCGACGAAAAGCGGAGTAGATCCAGCGCTCCGGCCCGAAGTTTCCAGCCGTTTCGCACCAAACCGGTGCACAGTAAGAAGACGATCCGGTGGATCGACTTCGTGAAGGGCAAAGGAGGGTGACCGTGTCCAACGAACAGCAATCGCAAGTTCCGCAGGCGAACGCGCCTGGAGATGAGCAGGCTATGGACTATCGGCAGGCGGAGCCTCCCAAGCGCAAACCGAAGATCCTGGGTCTGCATCCGGCCCTGTTCACGGGCATTGCTCTGCTGGTACTCGTCGCGATACTCGCGATCGTGCTGGTCTTCACCGGCGAGATCGCCTCGCAGGGTCCTCGTGTCTTCTGGACAGTCGTCGGCTTCGTCGCGTTCACCGGGCTGCTTGCGCTGGACCTCACGCTCAGCAGATCCTCATCCCGGCCACTTGTGATCGGTACCGCGACGAACGGATACATGATCATCGTCTTGATGCTGACGATCTGGATCTCCCTTTCGGTCGATCGCTCGGGATACGACTACGGTGTATGGGATCTCTGGTATCAGGTCCCCTACATCGTGCTCACCACACGGGCCGTATGGGGTCTTGTGTGGTTGGTGCTCACGAGCGGCGAGCGCATGAAGCTCGCGATCGGCCGCGGATTCGGGTTCGTCACAGCAGGGCTCATCGCCCTGGCGGGCGTCCTGATGACACTGCATCTGCCGTTGGAGCGATTCGGCGTGAACGTCGGTGACTGGTACTGGCGCTCGCTCGTGGCCGTGGTGATTCTCGCGGCGCTCGCGGCTTGCATCCTTCTGCTGCTGGTCTGGAATCAGCGCAACGATGAGGTGGCGGCGCGGCCGAAACCCCCGGTTCCTCCCGCTCCGCACTACGGTAATCCCCAAGGGCATCACCAGGGGTACCCGCCCGGATACCCCGCCCCCGGCTACCCGGCTGCGGCACCGGTTGAGCAGGGCCCCACGTACGGTGCCCCGGGTCAGCCACCGCAGGGGCAACCACCCCAGGGGCCCCCGCCGCAGTATCCGCCGCAGCAGTAGCTGCTGTTCGGAGGCAGTCCCCGCATCGTACTGGGCTACTTTGCGTCGTCGTGCTCGTCGTCGTGCTCATGCTCGATGCGTTCACCGACCGTGAGCGCTGCGTCACCGGATGCGGCTCGCGAAGGCTGGTTCTCGCCGCGAGGCTGGATGCGGCCGGGCTCCAGCGTGCGCCGCACGTCCTCGCTCGTGACAGTCGACAGAGCATCCGTCGCAGCATCGACGTACCACTCGGTGAGCGCCGGATCCTCACTGTCGAACCCTGCCCCCGCTCCTTCATCGGCCGGCACTTCGCTCGCACCGAACACGAAGTCGTCACCGTACTCGTCGATGCCTCGGCGAACACCCTGGGCGATCGCGGCACGGGCGTAACGGTGCCTGATGATGTACGGGTCCGTCCGCAGGTCCTTCGCCCACGAGATCATGACCCCGATCACGACGAACGCGAACGGCAGCGCCGACACCACCATCAGTTGCTGGAGGCCCGAGAGCGTCGCCTGCCCTCCCGCAAGGAGTAGGGCGCTGGCGATGAGCGCGAGCAGAAGACCCCAGACAACCGTGACCCACTTCGCGGGTTCCGGCCGCCCGCTCTGCGACATCGACGCCATGACGATCGACGCCGAGTCGGCGGCCGTGACGAAGAACACGATCACGGCGACCATGGCGATCGCCGAGGTGATCATGCCGAGGGGGAGCCGTTGCAGCAGCTGGAAGAACACCTCTTCGCTCGTACCGCCGCTCTGGAGGTCCTCGCCGTTCATCGTCATGAAGATCGCGGTGGAACCATAGACCACGAACCAGCCGATCACGATGCCGGAGGGAACGAGGACGATCGTGGTGACGAATTCGCGGAGCGTGCGACCGCGCGAGATCTTCGCGATGAACATGCCGACGAAGGGTGTCCACGAGACCCACCAGGCCCAGTAGTAGGTGGTCCAGGCGCCGAGGAACTCGACCGCTTCGGGGCCTTGGCTCGCGTTCAGCGTCAGCATCGCCCCCAACTGCTTGACGAACTCGACCATCGACGCGGGCAGGTAGTTCAGGATGAAGACGGTCGGGCCGACGACGAAGACGAAGACCGCCAGCGCTCCGGTGAGCACCATGTTCACGTTCGACAGCATCCGGATGCCGCGCTTGATACCCGACACCGCGGATGCGATGAACAGCGAGGCGAGAACAGCAATGGCGCCGATCAGGAACATATTGCCGAACGGTCCGAGACCGGTGACGAACATGAACCCGCTCTGGATCTGCAGTGCTCCGATGCCGAGAGAGACGGCGGTGCCGAACAGCGTGACGATGATCGCGAAGAAGTCGATGAACTTGCCGAGCACCTTGTTGGTCGAGCCGGGGAAGACCGGCTCGAAGAGCGCGGAGATCAGGGGAGCTCGCCCGCGACGGTAGGCGCTGTAGGCGATTGCGCCGCCGACGAGCGCGTAGAACGACCAGGCGATCGGACCCCAGTGCAGGAAGGTCTGCCCGAAGGCCGGCAGGATGGCGGCTTCCGTGCCGCCCTGGACGTCCTGACTCGGCGCCGGACTCTGAAAGTAGGTGAGGGGCTCGAGCGGCCCGTAGAACAGCAGCCCGATGCCGAGGCCCGCGGCGAAGAGCATCGCGATCCAGGATCTGGTCGTGAACTCGGGCTTCTCTTCGTCAGCACCCAGTCGGATGCCCCCGGTGCGCCCGTAGCCGACGACCAGCATGAACAGCGCGATGGAGATGGCGAGAGCACTGAAGAGCCAGCCGAAGTTCGTCGTGACCCATGCCAGGGCAGCCGTGCCGACCTCTGCGAGGTTATCCGGTGCGACGAACGCCCAGACGATGACTGAGAGCGTCACTGCGATTGCGCCGACCAGTACGGCGACGTTCGTCGTGAACTTGGTGCCGGTACGTTCTACGCCGATTCCGGGGATGAGGCCCGGGTGGGGGGGAGGGGATGGATGCGCTGGCGGCGTCCTTGATGGCTCGCTGCAGGCGGCCTCCCGATTTAGGAGGAGCCTTGTCCGGCTTTCTGCTGCGAGCTTCGTTGTCGTTGT
>DXDC01000359.1 GCA_019115685.1 Candidatus Agrococcus pullicola | reverse complement strand
CTGAACTCAGCAGGTGTCGACAGGCAAGTTCGGCTATACGGCGTTTGCCCTCCGCGTTCACGACTTCACGTTCGTCGAGCGCGGTCTCCGTGAGACTCACACGCCCCGCCGACACGGCACCGCCGTGAACTCGTCTGGCGATGCCGGAGCGCTCGAGCGAGTCGAGATCGCGACGCAGCGTCTCAGGGGTCAGTCCGAATTCCCGAGCCAGCTGGCTCACGTGTACCTGGCCATCGCGATGCAAGCGGGCGATGAGTTCCTGGCGACGCTGTGACGCGAGCAACGGTGCTTCCACGGCTCCAGTGTATGACAGAAAACCAAATAAAACCAAAAAAACCCAAATAAACACAGAATCACGGCACGCAAAAGCAGGTCGGGGCATCGCGACTCGATGCTCCGACGACCGGGGCCGTTTACCGTGCGTTAGCTAGATGCGCCAGGTGTGCGGCACCGATGATGCCGGCGTTGTTCTTCAGCTTGGCAATGGCGATCGGGGTTGCAATATCGATGAACGGTACGAACCTATCGGGTCGCTTCGATACGCCGCCGCTGATAACGAAGAGTTCAGGGCTGAACAGCAGCTCGAGGTGCCGATAGTACTCGGCAAGTTCGCCGCCCCACTCCCGCCAGCCGAGATCCCGTCGCTCCCGGGCCCGAGCCGAGAGCAACGTTTCTGCCGAATCAGTACCCTTCCAGTGCAGGTGCCCCAGCTCGGTATTGGGTTGGAGAACCCCGCGGTAGATGAAGGCAGTACCGATTCCGGTGCCGAGTGTCGTGACGATGACGAGACCCTGCTGGTCTTTCGCGGCTCCGTATTGCTGCTCGGCCACGCCAGCGGCATCCGCATCGTTGACGAACGTGATGTCGCGTCCAAGGCTCTTCTCGAAGAGCGACTCAGCATCGAGCCCTATCCACCGATCCGATACATTTGCTGCACTCATCGTCTTCCCCTGGCGCACGATTGCGGGGAACGTGATGCCCACCTCCGCATCGGGTTCGCCAATTGCCGATAGCAACCGTGTGACCGCGGCAACGATATCCTCCGGCTCACCGCCCTTCGGGGTTGCCACTTTATGACGTTCGCTGAGCAACTCACCAGTTTCGACGTCGACTAACGCCGCTTTCACACCCGTCCCGCCGATGTCCACGCCCACTGCTTTGTGCGCCGTCAACGCTACCTCCCTGAATCGATCTCTGACGATGAGAGGGTGAGAATTTCAGCTCCTCGTTCCGTGATGTGAATCGTGTGCTCGAACTGTGCCGTCAACGACTTGTCCTTGGTCGTCGCTGTCCATCCGTCGTCCCACATATCCCACTCGTGCGTTCCCAGAGTCAGCATGGGCTCAATCGTGAACACCATCCCCGGTTCGATCATGTCTGTGAAACGGTCGCTGTCGAAGTGGGGGATGATGAGTCCGGAATGGAAGCTGCGACCGACACCGTGGCCGGTGAAGTCCTGCACGACTCCGTATCCGAAGCGAGCAGCATACGCCTCGATCGCGCGACCGATGATGTTGACTCGACGCCCCGGCATGGCCGCTTTGATTCCCCGCCGGAGAGCTTCTCGAGTCCGGTCGATCAACGCGGAGACTTCATCGCTGATGGTGCCGACCGGGAACGTGCGATTCAGATCGCCGTGCATACCGTCGACGTACGCCGTCACATCGACGTTCACGATGTCTCCCTCCTCGAGTACGGTCTCGTCAGGGATGCCGTGGCAGATGACCTCGTTCACGCTGGTGCACGAGGACTTCGGATATCCGCGATAGGTGAGTGTCGACGGGTAGGCGCCGCGCGCGACGAGAAAGTCATACACGAGAGCGTTGATCTCCTGGGTCGTCGTACCGGGGCGAATGATCGATGCGACGGCATCGAGCGAATCGGCGGCTATGCGCCCGCTCTCGCGAATGCGAGCCACTTCATCCGCCGTGTAGACGTTGCCTCCAGTGTGCTTCGCGGGCCCCTTCTTGCCAACGTACTCCGGTCTTGCGATTGCCGAAGGAGGAAGCGGATCCGTGTGCACTGTGCCTGGAATGAGGTGACCGGAAGAGTTCTTTGGCATAGTGTCGAGTCTAGTTCCCCAATCGAGGAGGCGGCATGACGGAGTACTGGTACAACACACGGACCGGACAGGTCGAGGAGGGAAAGCAATCCCTCGGAATCGAGCGTGTCGGACCATTCACCAGCCGTGAAGAAGCTGCGAACGCCCCCGAGCTCATGCAGCAGCGTGCAGAAGCTTGGGCCGAAGAGGAGGCGGAAGAAGAGCGCAATCGGTAACAAGCATGAAAGGAGGGGCCTGCTCGGGCCCCTCCTTTCATGCGCTCACTAGTGGTCGTGCTTGGATGCTTCCAGCTCGGATTGCGTCACGGGAGTGATGCGGTCCTCGAAGAACCAGCGCGACAATGCTCCGCGGAGCTTGACGCCGGCCGAGATGCGCCCCTGCGCGTTCGGACGCTCCTTCGTCGGCTCGTACGTTTCGAAGGTGACCAGGCGGTAGCGCTCGTACTCGTCGAGCGGTTCGTGCACCTCGATGTATTCACCGCCGGGACGACGCACGATGCGACCGGACTCGTAACCGTGGAGCACGATCTCGCGATCCTTTTTCTGGAGCGCGATCGCCACCCGCTTGGTGATGAAGTACGCAATGATCGGACCGAAGATCAATGCAGCCTGGAGCACGTAGATCACGTGGAACACGTTCAGGTGGAAGTGCGTCGCCATCAGGTCGGAGGAGGCGGCAGCCCACATGACCGCGTAGAACACGACGCCGGCTGCACCGATAGCGGTACGGGTCGGGTTGTTGCGGGGTCGGTCGGCCAAGTGGTGTTCGCGCTTGTCACCGGTGATCCACTGCTCGATGAACGGGTAGAACGCGACGAGTACCAGGAAACCGACCATCACGATGATGGGGATGATGATTGCCCAGGTGAATGTCAAGCCGAACCACTCGGTCTCCCAACCGGGCGGAACCAGTCTCAACGCACCATCAGCGAATCCGATGTACCAGTCCGGCTGAGTACCCGCGGACACGGGGGATGGATCGTATGGGCCGTAATTCCAGATCGGGTTGATCGTGAAGATCGAGGCGATCAGCATGATCGTTCCGAATACGAGGAAGAAGAAGCCACCTGCCTTGGCCGCGAACGTCGGCATGATGGGCGAACCGACAACGTTCTTGTTGGTCTTGCCGGGGCCAGCGAACTGCGTGTGCTTGTTGACCACAATCAAGACGAGATGGATTCCGAGCACCACGATCAGAATCGCCGGCAGCAGCATGATGTGCAGCGAGTACAGTCGCGGGATGATCTCTGTCCCCGGGAAGAGCCCACCGAAGAGGAAGTAGGAGATCCAGGTTCCGACGATCGGAATACCCTTCACCATTCCGTTGATGATCGCGAGACCGTTGCCCGAGAGCACATCGTCCGGCAGCGAGTATCCGGTGAAGCCCTCGGCCATCGCGAGTACGAAGAGCAGAAAGCCGATGACCCAGTTGATTTCGCGGGGCTTGCGGAACGCGCCGGTGAAGAACACCCGGAGCATGTGCAGACCGATCGACGCCACGAACAGCAGCGCTGCCCAGTGGTGGACCTGACGCATCAGCAATCCGCCTCGAATCTCGAACGAGATGTCAAGAGCCGTGTGATACGCAACCGACATTCCGATGCCCTTGAGCGGTACGTAGGAGCCCTCATAGGTCACGTGCGTCATC
Source organism: Candidatus Agrococcus pullicola (assembly GCA_019115685.1). GTDB lineage: Bacteria > Actinomycetota > Actinomycetes > Actinomycetales > Microbacteriaceae > Agrococcus > Agrococcus pullicola. Next base: position 500 of record DXDC01000359.1, on the reverse strand, counting down.
GAGGGGTCGAAGAAGAACGTCAGGAAGACCCCGGAGATAAGAATCGCGATGAACGAGTACAACGCGACTTCTCCGAGCATGAACGACCAGTGGTCGGGGAAGATCTTTCGCCCCAGGAAGGATACGGCACCGGAGATGCTCGTGCGCTCATCGAGGTAGTTCGATGCCTTCGACGTGAAGGACGTCTTTCTCGCAGCTCGAGTCGTCGTCATGCTCGGTCCTCCGTCCTAGCGCTGGATTCCGGGTGCTCGTCGTCGATGTGGTTCAGTCGCTCCCAGAACGAGGGGCCGATGGGCTCTGTGAAGTCGCGCTGAGCGACCAGGTACCCCTCGTCGTCGACTGTGATCGGTAGCTGAGGCAGAGGGCGAGCCGCTGGGCCGAACACGACCTTCGCACCGTCGGACACGTCGAACGTCGACTGGTGGCAGGGGCAGAGCAGGTGATGCGTGTGCTGCTCGTACAACGCTACCGGGCAACCGACGTGCGTGCAGATCTTGGAG
>DXDC01000358.1 GCA_019115685.1 Candidatus Agrococcus pullicola | reverse complement strand
GAATTCCGTCGTCGTCTCGATAGTCGCTGCGGTCGCGGGAACACTGCTCGCCTTCATCGTTTCGTACACCGTGAATCGGACAACACTGCCCATGCGCGCTGGTCTGAGCTATATCTCCATGCTGCCGCTCGCGGTGCCGGCCATCGTGCTGGGTCTTGGACTGCTCTGGACGTGGTTGCTGCTGCCGATTCCGATTTACGGAACGCTGGTCGTCATGATCGTCGCGTTCACAGCGGCGCAGATGCCGCAGGGCTTCCAAGGGGTGAGCGCCTCGATTCTGCAGATCCACCAGGATCTGGAGGACTCTGCCGTCATGCACGGGGCGAGTCGCTGGCGGGCGATCTGGCGGGTCACGATGCCGCTGCTGCGCGTGCCGCTGACGTCGACGTTCCTGTTGCTACTCATGCTGTCCATGCGCGAGCTGACCGTACCCCTTTTCCTGTTCACAACGGAAACGCGGTTGCTATCGATCGTCATTTTCGACGACTTCGAGAACGGCATCCTTGCAAGGAGCGCAGCGACCAGCCTTCTTTACTGCGTCGTGATCCTTGTCCTCGCATTCGTCGCGAGACGCTTCGGCGCCGAGAAACGTTAACCATCGTCAACCACAAGAATCCAATGGAGGATCATCATGAAGAATCGAAAGCGAACACTGCTTGCAGGAGTCGCCGTTGGCGCGCTCGCTCTCACCGGGTGCGGTGACGCGGCCACCGACACCACGACGAACGAGGGCGGAGACCTCGTCGTAGGCGATCAGATCATCGCAACGGCCGAGGCGTACGAAGCCGCGCAGGGCGAAGCGCCGATCACGTTCTATACCGGCGCGAGCGAGGTTTCGGAGCAGCAGGTGGCCGACCTGTTCGCGGAGGAGACAGGGCTCGAAGTCGACATCATCCGACTGCCACCGAACCGGCTCAACGAGCGCATTCTTTCCGAGCAGGCTGCGGGCCAGTTGGGCGCGGACGTCATCCGTATCTCCGGCGAAGACCTCATCGAGGGCATCGCGGACGCCGATGTCTTCGTGCCGGTCGACCTCCAGGATGACATCTCGCAGGGTCTCTTCGAAGAGGCCGTCTTCGAAGACGGTCTGTACTACTCCAGCTACGATCGCATCTACAGTTTCGGATACAACAACCAAGTGGTCGATGAAGCCGATGCACCCGAGGACTGGGCGGACCTTCTCGACCCGAAGTGGAGCGGTCAGAGCGCGATCGTGCAGGTCGGCGCCGGTGGCAGTACAGCAGCGTTGACACGATTCCAGATCGACGTGCTCGGTGAGGATTACCTAGAGGAGTACGCCGCCAACAACCCGCGAATCTTCGACTCATCCGCCGCTCTGAACGATGCCCTTGCCCGCGGCGAGGTTGCCGTCGGCACCATTCCAGTGGCAACCGCCTACTCCGCTGTTCTCGATGGTGCGCCGATCTCGATCGCAACACCCGTCGAAGGGGCGCCCGCATATCCGTTCTACATCGGCCAGACGGGATCCAGCAGTAGTCCGAACGCCGCCGAGATCTTCATGAACTGGATGCTGGCAACCTCCGCGCAGGAGCAGGCCGCATCGATGGGCGATTACCCCGTCCGTGACGGAATCTCGAACCCATCAATCGGCGACATCGAACTTCCGCCAGCCGACAGCGAGTTCGTGTACCGTGCGACCATTGAAGAGTCGCTCGACAATCTTGAATCAGACGCGGAGCTCTGGACCGAGATCTTCGGCTATACGGGATAACCGATATGGGATGGGGGAGAGGCAGGTCTCTCCCCCATCCCCGACAGTAGATGAGGACACACAGATGGAACTTGCGTCGCAAATCCGAGAGCTCATCCTGACCGGAGAGTACGTTCCCAACCAACGGCTTGTCGAAGCTGACATCTCAGAGGAGTTCGGATACTCGAGACCAGCCGTGCGCGAAGCGCTTCGAGAACTTGTCGGTGAGGGCCTCGTCGAGCGCGTCGCGAATCGCGGTGCCAGAGTTAGGGCGATCGGGTTTGAAGAAGCGGTGGAGATCGCCGAAGCTCGTCTCGTCTTAGAGTCGCTTTGCGCAGGCAAGGCAGCACTCGCAGTCACGGATGACGAGATCGTCAAGCTGCGCCACATCGGCGACGAAATGCGGACTGCCGTCGAGGTCGGCGACCGAGATACCTACGCGGGCCGCAACCGCGAGTTGCACAATCTCGTGCATGAGATCTCAGGGCAGCGAACAGCGGTGGGCTTGATCCGGCGGCTGCGGGGGCAGAATGTTCGGCAGCAATTCAAACTTGCGCAGAAACCGGGCCGTGCTGACGTTTCGCTGCACGAGCACCTCGCAATCATCGACGCGATCGCCAGCCGCGACAGAGAAGCCGCGCAGGATGCTATGCGCATGCACCTCGAGAGCGTTATACGAGCTATGCACGAGGTGCACGCGGAGTCGGCAGCCAGGGGCAGGAGAACCGCGTGAAGAACGGCGTTTCGTGCATGCTCATGCGCGGCGGTACGTCGAAGGGCGCGTATTTCCTCAGCGACGATCTACCTGCAGATCCGAGGCAGCGTGACGAGCTGTTGCTGCGCATCCTGGGTTCGCCCGACGCGAGGCAGATCGACGGTCTCGGAGGCGCGCATCCACTCACGAGCAAGGTTGCGGTCGTCGATCGTCGCGAGCACGACATCGGCTACCTCTTCCTGCAGGTATCTGTTGAGCAAGCGCTCGTAAGCTCTCGGCAGAACTGCGGCAATCTGCTCGCCGGCGTCGGACCCTTCGCGATCGAGCGCGGGCTCTGGCCGAGTTCGCCGGGTCGCACTGAAGTACCCATCCACATGCACAACACCGGTGCCCGAGCGACCGCCGTCGTAGAGACGCCCGATGGCGTCGAATATGACGGAGAGGCCGCCATCGACGGTGTCCCCGGCACCGCTGCGCCAATTCTGTTGAACTTCCAGGACACTGCGGGTGAGCACGGACTCCTGCCAACCGGGAACGTGACCGACGTCGTGGCCGGTACTCCCGTAACCTGCATCGATAATGGGATGCCCACCGTCATCGTACGAGCCGCGGAACTCGGAATCGATGGCGAGGAGACGCCGAAAGAACTCGAAGGAGATGCTCGCCTGCGGGAGCGCGTTGAGGCGATTCGTCTCGAAGCCGGCCGGCTGATGCACCTTGGTGACGTGAGCGAAGCTACCGTCCCGAAGGTGTCGATCGTATCGAACGCGCGGCGGGGCGGTGCGGTGTGCACGCGAACCTTCATCCCGCAGCGAGTGCACGAAGCGATCGGAGTTCTCGGTGCGGCGAGTGTTGCCGTCAGCCTGGCTCTGCCGGGTAGCGTCGCCTTTGACGAGCGCGCCCTCGGCAGGCCTCGGCTCGCAATCGAGCATCCGACGGGAGCCGTCGATGTCGAAGTCGAACTCGATGGCGATCGGGTAGTTCGCACGGGGCTCGTGCGAACGGCTCGGCCGATCATGGACGGGACCGTGTACCCCCGTCCCCGGCTGCAGTAATTGATGGGCAGGGCCGGATGGTCGCTGTCGCTTCTGTTACTGCACGCTGTGCTGGTGCAGATCATCAGCTACGCGCTGCGCCCATCGATCTCCTACGCGATGCTGGGCCTCGGCTGCGGTGGCCCTTGGCTGGGGCTCGCAACGGCATCGTTCGCGGTGCCGCCGCTGTTACTCGCAGTTTGGGCCGGGAGGCTGACGGATCGGTGGGGTGAGCGAGTTCCGTTGATAACCGGCAGCGTTGCGTTGTTGAGCGCCGGTGCCGCTGCCTTCCTCCTGCGCGAAAGCCTCGCGGGGCTCCTGCTCGCGACGGTACTGCTCGGTCTCGGAGTCCTGTTCTCGGTTGTGGGTGAGCAAGCGTGGGTCATGCGAGGGGCATCCGCTGGAAGGCTCGAT